>NZ_CP025615.1 GCF_002868735.1 Niveispirillum cyanobacteriorum
GATGATCCCGATCCCGCCGGGGTGCATGTATGGCTGGCGACGGGCCGGACGGACATGCGCAAGGGTTTCGACAGCCTCGCCCAGCAGGTCCAGGAGATCCTGGGACACGATCCCCATGGCGGTCACCTGTTCGTCTTTCGTGGCCGCCGCGGCGACCTGGTGAAGGTCATCTGGCATGACGGGGTGGGCATGTCTTTGTATGTCAAGCGGCTGGAACGGGGGTGGTTCATCTGGCCGGCCCCCAGCGGCGGTTGTGTAGCAATATCCGGTCCGCAGTTCGCGTATTTGTTCGAAGGCATTCAGGAATATCCCCTCTGCTGAGTCTGATGAATCATCGTTTGAGGAGGTCCAGGTTCTGGATCCTCGGCATCCCCTCTATGGAAAATCATTTCGAGTAGTTCGGCGGCTGCCTCGTCGAGGCGGTAATTTTCAGCCGTCATGTGAAGTCGAATATTATAAAGGAACAACACTGATAATATCTATTGCAGCAACAGAATACCTGCATGACAAAAGCGATCAAACAAAATTGAGTATTGAGGCGTTACTTGATATTATCAATGTGTCAGACTGTATTCATGACAGCAAATGCGAATCCGAAGGACCTCTGGAAACAACTACCGTCGTCCCTCCGACGGCAGATTGTCGACGATGTCGCAGCGGTTCTGACGGAGGTTCTGCGTGATGTCAGAGCTGATCAAACCCACCCATCTGGCACGTAAGGCGGTCGTCTATATCCGACAGTCGACGCCTCACCAGGTGGTGAGCAATCAGGAAAGTCTGCGGCTGCAGTACGCGTTGCGGCAACGCGCTCGCGATCTCGGATGGCATGAGGCCGACATAGATGTGATCGACGCCGATCTCGGCCTGAGTGGGGCGTCCGCTACACAACGGGGTGGGTTCAAGGAACTGGTCGGGCGGGTTGGCCTCAGCGAGGTTGGGCTTATCCTGTCGATCGACGTCACGCGGCTTGCCCGCAACTGTTCTGATTGGTATCCGCTCCTGGATATCTGCGGACTCCGCGGTTGTCTGATTGCCGACCGGGACGGTGTTTATGATCCGGGTAGCCCGAATGGCCGCTTGCTGCTCGGGCTCAAGGGGACGATATCCGAACTCGAACTGCACACGATCCGCAGCCGCCTTACGGCAGGGCTTCTTGCCAAGGCCGGCACGCGGCGAGTTGGCGCTCAACCTGCCGGTCGGTCTTGTACGCGATCCAAGCGGAGTGGTGACCAAGGATCCGAACATTGAAGTGCAGGAACGGCTCGAACGCGTATTCGATACATTCCTGAAATTCCGGACCGTGGCAAAGGTCATGCGTGTGTTCAATCAACGCAACCTCGACCTCCCCCGTCGTGACCGCCATGGTGACTTACGCTGGACACGGGCAACAATCTCAGCCATCGCCAAGATACTCGGAAATCCCGCTTATGCTGGCGCGTTCGTTTACGGACGGACCCGCACGTGCCATGGCACATGCGAAAGTGGGTTACCATCCAAGGCCCCAAGACCAATCGATCAATGGCGGATCGTCGTGAAGGATCGTTACCCAGCTTACATTGACTGGCCGACTTATGAAAAAATCCGCACCATTGTCGCAGACAATCGGGCCGAATACATGCGCACCAAGACAAGAGGGCTCCCCGCGACGGCGAGTTACTGCTGCACGGCATCGCTTGGTGCGCAAGGTGCGGACACAAGATGTATGTCCGTTACAAGGGGGTGGCGAGTATGTGTGCAACCACCTTCGTACACATGAGGGGCTACCCACCTGTCAGCATGTCCGGGCGCCAAAGGTGGATGCGGCGGTGGCTGAGGCATTCTTGACCGCCCTGGCCCCAGCAGAACTCGACGCCCTGTCACGCGCCGGCCGGGCCCAGCATCAACTCGATACGGCGCTGCGCACCAGTGCCGAGCATCAGCTCGAACGCAAGCGGTACGCCGCAGCCCTTGCCGAGCGGCAATTCAACCGGGTTGATCCAGACAACCGCCTTGTCGCGGGCGAGCTGGAACGCCGGTGGGAAGCGGCGCTGATAGAGGTTAGGACCGCCGAAGAAGCGCTTGCCCGGCAATCCGCTCTCCATTCCCTACCGCAAAGGGTGATCGGTAAGGATCTCGGCGACAAGGTGATTGCCCTGGCTGGCCGCCTGCCGCAGATCTGGGCAGATCCCACAACCACGGACGCCCAACGCAAGGCGCTGTTGCGCTGTCTCGTCGATAAAGTCGCACTCGACCGAGGTCAACGTGACGTCGTTCTTGTCAGGATCGTGTGGCGAGGTGGCGCTATCAGCGATCTGATGGTCAAAATGAAGGTGAACTCCGTCGCCAAGCTCAGCCAGGGCCAGGAAATGCGCGGCCGCGTACTTGACCTCGCTCGCGCCGGTGCCCTCGATGACGATATCGCCGCGACCCTGACAGCCGAAGGGCATCGTTCGCCCAATTGCGAAGATAGGGTGCTACCCATCACCGTTCAGCGGCTCCGGCTTGCCGCAGGCATGAAGGTTGCCGCACAACGGACGCGCTGGACGCATGATGTCGGTAACCTCAGCGCAACTGAACTGGCCGATGTACTGGGCATTCCGGTAAACTGGCTCTATGTCCAGATCCGGAAGGAACGTCTGCTCATTGATCGCCAGCCCAATGGCGCATACCTGTTCCAGAATACACCGGACGTCATTCAGGCGGTTCGCGAATTATGGAATCACTCCGTCAACCAGCTCGATCTGAGAATCTGTCAGCCTCACCAGGAGGGGCATCAACATGCGTGATCGCTGGAGGGAATCGACTGGCGGCTGCCGCAGCACACGGCCCGGCCCGCTTTGGCCGGATAGGGCGACGGGGCAGTGGAAATGCGTGGGGTTTCGTTAGGAAAGTCGAGGATTTCTGCGGGGTTTTTTGTATAATCTGGCCTATGGATGCCCCACCCGATGACCTCATTGCTCTGCGTGCAGCGCTGGCTCAAGCACAGGCCAAGGCCCTGGCTGCGGAGCAACTGGCCGCTGCCGCGCAGGCGAAGCTGGCGGCCGTGGAGACGGATACCCAGGCCCAGATTGCCGCCCTGAAACTGTTGATCGAGAAGCTCCAGCGGGAGCTCTATGGTCAACGGTCGGAACGCAAGGCGCGGCTGCTCGACCAGTTGGAGCTGGAACTGGAGGAGCTGGAGGCCAGCGCCAGTGAGGATGAACTGGCCGCCGAACAGGCGGCGGCCCAGACCACCAGCGTGACGGCCTTTGCCCGTAAGCGCCCCTCGCGCCAGCCGTTCCCGGACCATCTGCCGCGCGAACGCGTGGTGATCCCGGCCCCCACCACTTGCCCCTGCTGCGGGTCCTCCCGCCTGTCCCGGCTGGGGGAGACGGTGACGGAGAGTGCCGAGCGCGTTCCCGCCTCCCACAAGATCATCCAGACCGTGCGGGAAAAGGTAAGCTGCCGTGATTGTGAGCGGATCAGCCAGGCGCCGGCCCCGTTCCATGCCACGCCCCGGGGATGGGCGGGGCCGAACCTGCTGGCCAGCATCCTGGTCGACAAGTTCGCCCACCACCTGCCGCTGAACCGGCAATGCGAACGCTTTGCCCGTGAGGGGCTGCCCGTCAGTCTGTCGACGGCGGCCGATCAGGTGGGCCACGCCTGTGCCACCTTGAAGCCGCTGCATACGCTGCTGGAAAAACATGTTCTGGCCGCGGAGCGCCTGCATGGCGACGACACCACGGTGCCAGTACTGGCCAAGGGAAAGACCGATACGGCCCGGCTCTGGGTCTATGTCCGCGATGACCGCCCCTTTGCCGGCCCGGCCCCGCCAGCGGCGGTGTTCTACTACTCCCGTGACCGCAGCGGCACACATCCGCAGGAGCATCTGGCCGGGTACACGGGCCTGCTCCAGGCCGATGCCCATGCGGGCTATGACCGGCTGTTTGACTCGGCCCGCAAACCGGCGCTGGTGACCTACGCCCTCTGCTGGGCCCACGCCAGGCGCAAGTTCTTTGAGTTGGCCGACATCGCCACCAAGGCCCGCCGTGGTGCCAAGGCACCGGAAATCTCGCCTGTCGCCCTGGAGGCCGTGAAGCGCATCGACGTGCTGTTCGACCTGGAGCGCGCGATCAACGGTTCGACCATTGATGAACGGCTGGCCATTCGGCAGGCGAAGGCTAAGCCGCTGGTCGACGAACTGGAAAGCTGGATGCGCCAGCAGCGTGCGGCAATGTCCCGGCATGCCACCGTGGCAAAGGCGCTGGACTATATGCTGACCCGCTGGGAACGGTTCGCCCGGTTCCTGACGGACGGTCGCATCTGCCTGACAAACAATGCCGCTGAAAGAGCGTTGCGCGGTGTAGCCCTGGGGCGCTGAGCATGGATGTTCGCCGGCAGCGACCGCGGCGGCCAACGCGCCGCATTCATGTACAGCCTGATGGTCACTGCCAAACTCAACGACATCGACCCCCAGGCCTGGCTGGCTGATGTCCTGGCCCACATCAACGATCTGCCCCAAACCCGCCTCCACGAGCTGCTCCCCTGGCTATGGAAGCAGCGGCGGGAAGACCAGAAGGCAACCGCAGCCTGAGCCGGACTATGCAGCTATCGCCGAAGCACCCGCGGCCCTCACCGGATGCGTACAGTAGGTCCGGTCGGATGCCAGGTAGGCCTTCCAGACCTTGATATGATTTTCCGCGTCGCCGCGCCGGCAGTAGAACTGCTCATAGAGCTGCTTGGCAGGGCCGCCGATCAGGCTGGTGACAATGAACCGTGTGTCCACGCCCTGCGGCCCCGCCTCGACCTGGGCGATGATCCGCTCGGTCCGGGCCCAGCTGGCGGCGGCATCGTAGAATTCCTTATAGCGCCGCACCTTGTCCGGTCCGTTGGCCCGGGCCTTGGTGCTGGCCTCCAGGGTCTCGACATGGCGGCGGAGCGTCTTGGTCTGAGGCAGGCCCAGGATGAAATCAACTCGGTTCCCCGGCACCTAGCGGAACGTGGCACAGTAGAGATCCACCATGGCACGACCCATGCGGATCAGAGCCTTCGTGTCCGCCATGTTCTCAAGTCGGGAGATGGTCGGCTGAGAACACAGATCGGCCCCGCCGGGCAGGCGATCCCAGGCCAGCTTGAAGGCCGGATCAATGCGCAGGCTGTCAGCATCGTTGCCGTCCTCATATCCGCAGGCGATCATCATCATGCGGAACCGGATGATGTCGGCCAGACTGTGCCGGACCCGCTCAGACATCCGGTTATCCCGCAGACAGCCTGCCAATCTGTCAGCGATCCCCAACCGCCTCTCAACCTCGCGCAGGGCCAAAACACCGGTGTCGCAAGACAGGCTGCCGCCGTCAAACCGGGCATCAATCGACTTGGCAGAAACGGGTGACAGGCCCGGCAGAGTCCGCGTAGATTCGCCCATGGTGGATGTGGTTCCCCAGATCAGTGCGTTTCGGCGTCAGCACCAGAATTCTACATCTGATCAAAGGGTTACTGCCACACCCGCCAGCCTGACGAATTTTTCAAGCTAACTGTCAACCCTCTGGAAGAAGCTGGGAGAAAACTGTTGAACATGTCATCGACAACGTCGATTACGATAGTCTCTTCGGCGATGATAAAATTCCGACCTGACCGTCCGACGCGGTTTACACCTGCATTCAGAGTGTATTCTAATGGAGAGATAGACTGATGTTGCCTGCCATGCCAGAAGGAATGTTGCTTGCCTCCGGGCCGAACGGGATTGAGGGGTGGGCCTGGGATCCATCACGGCCATACGACCCGGTTGAGGTCGAATTGCTGGTGAATGGTGCCATGATGGCGCGGGGCGTTGCCGATCAGTTTGATATAGGACTCGTTCACCAGCGCATAGGCAACGGGCTGCATGCCTTCAATATTCAACTCGACAAGCTGCCCGACGGGCCTTATCCGGTGACCGTAAGCGCCCGCATCGTCAATGGTCCAGATATCCAAGGACATTTGACGTTCAAGATGCCGGCTGATTTCAAAGGGGCGGTCGTCGAAACAGCATTTCACGACTATGATGGCTTCATTGACGGGATTCGCAAAGGAAAGTTGTGTGGCTGGGTGTGGAACCGCTGCCTTCCTGATGAGCGGGTCTTGGTCAGCCTGTATGACGGTCTAGTGCATGTTGGCGACACGCTGGCGACCGACTTTCGAAATGATCTGAAACAGGCGGGAAAGGCAAACGGACACTGCGCCTTCAGCATCGACCTGCCTCTCAACATGCTGGATGGTGCGATGCACAGTCTGTCAGTGCGCGTACATGGCACTACGTGGCAGTTGGTGAATAGCCCCATGGTGTTCGGATTGAACAGCGCGTCTGGTCTGGCCGACATGGTCGTGAAGCTGCAACAGGACGTGGCGAAATTGTCTCAGATGGTGAATGCTCTCTTCAGCGTGTTTCACATAACTGACCTCGACTCTAAAGACAAATCGATGCCAGAAGTTGGAAACGATGCCGGTAAAAACCTCGTAGATGCTCTCATGAAGAGGACTGAAGCTCTTCTCACCATTCAACGCGAGGCTCTAGAGCAAGAAATGCGCGTTCTAGCCGCAGAAAAAACATCCATTTCTCCCACATCGATTACCAAGGTTGATGCTCGCCATGGGCGTCTGGCATCTGCTCTTCCTGACCATAAAGCCTCTTGACCCTTGAGCGTAGCCATGCCCCAGAATTCTCTGGTTATCTTCTCGCCCGTGCCGCCGATGCGTAACGGCATCGCGGATTATTGCGCTGAGTTGCTACCCTGGCACGCACGTGACTTCGATTGCACTCTTGTAATTGACAATGCTGCACCAGACCCTGACGTCCATGAGAACGTCAAAGTACTACGGTTGGCGGAGTACGAGACGCGCGAGAAAGATTTCACAGAAGCAGTCCACCTATATCATGTAGGTAACAACCCCGATCACGTCTATCTTTTGACAGTCCTTATGCGCCGACCGGGCGTGGTCGTCATTCACGATGTCTCTCTTCATCATCTGCTCGACTGTCAGACTCTGCGTTGGGGCGATATAGACGTGTACTGTGACGCGCTGATACGCGAATATGGCCGGCCGGGACAATTGCTGGCGAAGCAGTTCCGATCATCACACTGGCGTGAACCGATGATGTTCTATGAATTGCCGATGAACCGCTCGATCGTCGCCCGTGCGCACGCCGTCGTGGTGCATTCCGGGTTTGCCAGGGTAAAAGTGCTGGCGCAGGAACCGTCCGCTACCGTCGTCCATATTCCGCACCACCTGTCCTCCGCCGCGTTGGAGACCGATCTTGTTACTCGGCGCGAGGCCCGATCACGCCTTGGCCTTGACCCCGACACGCTGCTGTTCATGTCTATGGGGTTCGTGACGCAGGCCAAGCAGATAGAGGCCGTATTGCGTGCGCTGGACAATTTGCGCGATGTGCTTCCACCCTTCCAGTACCTCATCGCCGGTGAGGCCAGGCCCGACCAGTACGATGTCGAGGCCGACATTGCCCGATATGCCCTCGGTGATATTGTCTCGGTGACGGGCTATGTTCCAGATGAATTATTCTTTAACTACATCGCTGCGGCGGATATTATCATTAACTTGCGCTATCCGACGGGCGGCGAGACCTCCGGCACCTTGATCCGTGCGCTGGGGAGTGGCGCGTGCGCGATAGTGATCGACCATGGCCCTTTCACCGAACTGCCAGACAGCGCTGCCGTCAAAGTGCCATGGGGGCCTGACTTTGAGGTCCATCTCCAAAGCGCGCTGCTTGAGCTTGGCCTTGACCCAGATCTGCGGTCCATCATCGGCGAGGCGGCACGCATGCATGTACGAAGCGTCCATGCAATTGAACGCTCGGCCGATGCTTATCGTGACACAATCGCGACCGTACGGCAAAGCCCTAGGAGGTCGTGGACCGTCACCGCACCCTGGGAGTTCGCGACAGCCGCCGCGCATGAAGAAGCACTGGCTAGGTTGAAGGCGCCCGACACCAGGCCAGGCGCCTTGTGGTGGCGTCAGGCAGTGGTTCCGACGCGGGGTGACGAACCAGTTTGCGTGGTTGTCTGTGCCACACGTGACGACTGCGCTCGATATCTCAGCGAGATCTATGGGCATATTGCATCAGAGGTCGAGTGGTTGCCGGTTCCGTCATGGATTAATCCGCTGTCGGAGCGCCCCAGACGCGCCTGTGACCTGTTGCTTGTGGTGCAACCGATCAGACAGATCAGTGAGTTGTGGCGGGGCCTTGTCGCCGCGAACCGTGCCGTTGCCCTAGGGGGCATCTTGGTGCTCGATCTGTGGCATGACAACGACGACGAGGTGCCGCGTGGCCTGACCCATCCGAACGACATCGACGAGCTTCTCCTGCGTGCAGGCTTCCGCCTGCGTCGCCGTTGGATCGGACCGGAGGAGGTGTCCTTCGCGGTCGACCTTGCCGATCCTGAGGCTTGGATGAGGACGCCGACGGTAGAAGTGTGTTGGCAGGTTGTGAAGATTTCCGAATTCATTGATCCGCCAGGGCAATGGTGCAGAGAGATCGTGACCCCGTCAAAGCCCAACCAACCAATCACACTTGGTGGAAGCATCGATCACTTAGCCGATGTGGGGGCATGACGCCATGGACCGGCTGACTTACCGCCTTGTCACCGCATTGACCACCACTCCGGCCGATCATGGGACGCTGGGGCTGTTTCAACGCCTTGCCGACGCGGGTGAACTCGCCGACGGTCGTATCCTGTCGGTGGATGCTCCGGCCTCCGCTATAACCCGTTTGCTCGAAAGCACATTCGCCAACCGATCCTTCACGTTCCCCTCCCGGTCCTGGACGGGTATTGCCCAACGGACAGGTGAAGTGGGCCTGCCCTTATTCCTCGCCGATCGCGAGCGGGAGGTTGAGGTGACCGCAACCAACGGACTGGTTCAGCCCCGGCCCAGGGCTCAGCGTTTGCGCACGGTGGATGGACTTTTTGGCCGCATGCCAGGAAGGTGTAGCCTCCTGCATGTCAACGATGGGCGCTTCAGCGTCGCCATACTGCTGGGCGCGGAGAATCTGCTGGCGACCCAACGGCCTTTGGTCTTGATCGGCATCTCAAGCACCCCCGTAGTGCAGGATCGGCTCGATCAATTGAATGCGGTGGCGTCATTACTCGCTCAACACGACTACGTCTTGATCGACTCCATGCTTCTCTCGGTCAATACACCGGAATTCCGCCAGGAGGCGGTGCTGGTTGGAGCACAGACCGGCTTTCTCGCCATCCCGGTCGAGCGTGACCGCGACGCGCTGGTGCGGAATCTGCTTGGCCACCAACTCGACCTACCCTCCACCCTATCTGGGGATGACCTTGTGGCGGCCGCGCTGGTCAGGGGCACTGTGCCACGGCGGGCTGCTGTTATGCTCAACGAGTTAATCGCCTTCGACGATGACTTAGTCTGTGATGGTTTCTACTCGACGGAGAGGGACGGGGATCTGCTCTGGCGGTGGAGCGGCCCTTTCACCGAGGCGCTCGCCTGTATCCCTCTTCGGTACGCCGGGACCTTCGGCCTGGAACTCGGGGTTCGTGCCGCCGTACAACCACAGCTGATCGAGTCCCTGCGTATTTATGTTGACGGCGAACGCTTGCCGGCTGAAACGTGCGCGGATGGCAACGGCTGGCTGGTCCATGTCCGTTTCAAAGCGCCCTTAGACCGTTTTCGGGGCTGGTTTGAACTGCGCCTTGCCTATGGCGGCACGGCCCAACTTTCCCATGAGGACTCCCGCCGCTTCGGCCTTTGCATCAGCCATTGCCGACTGCAAAGGATAGATGCCTAGCATGCACATGCTCATTGTTTCCCCTATTGCGAGCCACCCCCAATTCCAGGGTAACAGCCAGCGGATATTCCGCCTTTGCCGCCTGCTCCAGGTGCTGGGATACAAGATTCACTTCCTCTACTACACGCTGGAGGGGCTTACACCGGATCAGCGCAAGCAGATGGAAGCCTGCTGGGACTATTTGCACGTTGTCCCTTGCCGACCGCTGGATCGCAGCATGTCACTAGGCACGCATTACGGGCTCGATGACTGGTATGACCCCCAGGTGAGCGATATCGCAGCAGCCCTCCATGCCCGCTGGAAATACTGTGCCGTGATAGTGAACTATGTCTGGTTCTCCGGCGTTCTAGAGAGCCTGCCGGTCGACCTCATCAAGATCATCGACACGCATGACGTGTTCGGCGACCGCCATTTGCGCTCGATCGCCGCTGGCATGAAGCCCGAGTGGTTCTACACCAGCCAGGACGAGGAGCTGCGAGGCCTGCTGCGGGCCGACATTATCTTGGCCATCCAGGACGATGAAAAAGCCTATTTCGAGCAGCTCGGCGTGCCGCGGGTTGAGGTGGTAGGATTCATCACGCCGCCGAATTTTCTGCCACCCCGTTCGTATCGCTCGAAGCCAGTCATTGGATATATTGCGAGCAGTAATCCTTGGAATGTTAACTCTTTTCGATCATTGCACGCTGCTTTGGAGAATAGCTCAACTGCCATAGAACGTTTTGAATTTTTCCTCGCAGGCCCCATCTGTGATGTCATACGGTCCGAAAATCGGATTTTTGATATCATGGGGGTTGTCGATCGGGTTGATTGTTTCTATCGCAGTGTCGATATAGTCCTGAATCCTATGCTTGGCGGTACAGGCTTGAAGATTAAGTCAATCGAAGCTTTGTCCTATGGGCGGGCTTTCCTCACCACCACCAGCGGCATGATTGGAATTCCAAGCCAATATCCGCAGCATAATATTCAATCGATCTCAGAAATTGTTTCCGAAATCGAAACAATAGATGTCTATTCAATCGATAAGCTCGCATTTTTTTCCAGAGAGGTTTTCTGTAAATACACAACCGAGCAAATATCTAATTTTCGGTATTTATTTAATGAAATAAAAATTCACTCCGACCAAATCTAAGTATGTTTTATATTCTGAATTTTAGCAAAACTATCGCCTTCAATTCCCCCTGCATTGGACTTTCCCGGAAAAGTGGAGGGCGATTTCCTTAATGTCAGATAGGATATCGCCCCATGACGAATTGAACTGATGGTGTGGATGCCCCTTCACCTGGGGATTGTTGGTTTCCAGGTTATGGTTTCCGACGGGCGTCACACTGGAGGTCATGATGGAGGCGACGTATTTGCTGGCGATCGACCTGGGCAAGCGGCATTTCCAGGTCTGCGGGACGGGCGTTGACGGCAGGGTGTTGTTCAACGTAAGCGGTTCGAGCGCCCCACGGGTGAGGCGCTTGCGTTGCTCAGCGGAATGATTTCATGCGCTGTGGCGTGAAGTATTCCTTCAGGCCGAGAACAGCCTGCGCGACGACGCGGTTGATGTTGGGTGGGAGGGCTTTCTTGTTTTCCAGGGGCACATAGAGCCGATCAAAAACCGGGCGTCCAGGGTTCTTGGGGTTTGTCACTTGCGCCCAGGACCGCTTGGCCAGCGCGATGCCCTGGTAGAACGTAATTGCTCAGGTGGTTGGCAACCCGGCCTTTCAGGCGAGAGCGAAGGTGCCTCCGATCAAGGCCTGGATGGCGTTCCAGGCTGATGTGCCGTAGAGGCGGGCGGTTCCGGTGACGGATCGGTATCCGGCATGGATGGCCGGTCCCCATTGGGACCGGAAGCCGTTTGTGACCTTTCGGAAGACGACGGAGGGTCGGATTTCCTGTTCGCTGCGGTTGTTGGTGGGGGGCACGCGACGGTCGGTCATGAAGACGAAGAACTTATTCCGCCACGCCTTGATCTGTCGTTGCAGGTCACGCCCGGCGGGGTGGGATGCTGGAAAGCCCAGTAAGGCATCCAGCCCGCGCTCGGCCTTGGCGGCATAGGCTGACAGCGTGCTGTCCTTCAGGCTGGGGCGGCGTTTGCCGACGCGGATGGCCCAGCGCAGATGATCGCGGGTTTTCGGAGCGGTGATGCTGTCGCCGCTGTCGATGGCATATTGGACGTCGCGCAGCACATGGGCCAAGCACACCTGATGGGTCTGGCCCAGCCCCTGTTGCCCGGCATAGCGGTCGGACACCCAGATTTGGGGTCGATATTCGCCCAGCACCTGTTCGGCCGCGGCCCGTCCCCGGCTGGGCACGATTTGGTGCAGCACGGCCTGGTCGCTGTGGAACACCCATTGCCAATGGGTGATGCCGTCCACCCGCGTCGTCGTCTCGTCGGACGCGATGACCGGCGCGGTCAGCAATTTGGCCTTGATCAGGGTGCCGGCCTTGTCCAGGGGGGCCTGCATCCGGCGAAAACTGTTGGCGATGGCACCTTCGGAGATGGACAGCCCGAACATCTCCCCCAGCATCCGCGACAGCCGCTCGAACCCGACATGGTGGCTATGGTGCAGATAGGCCAACAGCGACCGGATGCCGGCGCCGAACGGCGTGCCGGGCAGCATCCCCGCCGGCGGGGCCGCCCGATAGCGCTTGCCACAGCACCGGCAGCGCCCGCCGAACAGTTCCACCCGCGTCACCGCAGGCCGGACGACGGGCAGGTCGATATGGTCATAGCCATGCCGGCGACGCTGCTCCGCCGCCGTCACGACCGTCTCGCAATGCGGGCACTGCTCGGCAAAACGCCGCTCCGTCCGGTCGGGCTCCACCGCCAGCGACCGCGACACGCCAGGGCGCGACGGCCGCGGCTTGCCGGCCTTGTGCTTTTCGTCTTTCCGGTTCGGCCGACCAAGACCGTCCTGCGACGGCGGAAGATGCGAATTCGACGAATTCTTCCGCACCTTGCCGACAAGTGCTTCCAGCTCCGTGATCCGCGCCACCAAACGCGCGATCATCGCCGCCTGATCAACAAGCAGGGCGTCTTTCTCTGTGTCACTCAGGCGGCGGACAACGGGCTTCTCCATCCACACGTTGACTCATATTCCAGGAGCCAGGGCAACCCCTTTTGCCAACCACGTGAGCAATTACGGTAGAACCCCAATTCCCAGAACAGAGGATCAGGTTTCCCACTGCGGTCGGTATCGAACCGCGGGCGATACTGATCCGGGGCATCCGACATGGTGGCGGAGATCGTGTTGAAGTGATGAACGATGGCCTGCATGGCCAGGGCGTCTTTTGTTCCCTCTGTTGCCATCATGGCGTTCTCACCCGCCAGATCCGCCACCCAGATCCGTGGATCGATGAATTTCGGCCCCACCAGAATGGCGGCCAGATAGCCATCGAGGCCGGACAAGCTGTTCACGGCCGATGCCGCTCCCCGGGCGCGTAGATAGGTGTGGAGGTCGGCATCGCTCAGCCGGAGGCGCTCCGGCGGCGGCGGCATCGGGTCTGCCGCCCTAATCTGCCGGGTCTCCTTGAGCAGGCGGGGTTTGTTGGTCATGCAGCCCGCTCCAACAGATTGGCCTCCCGTGTCGCCTTCCAGGCCCAGGGCAGCAGTTCCTCAATGCGGTTGATGGTGATCTCGCCCGAGACCAGCCGCTCCAGCACATCGGCAATGTATGTCTGCGGATCGATGCCGTTCAGCTTGGCCGAGTTGATCAGCGAGGACAGGATTGCCCAATACTCGCCCCCGGCAGCCGAACCGGCGAACAGGCTATTGCGCCTGCCGACGCCGATAGGACGCATGCTCCGCTCCACCACATTGCTGTCGATGGCGATCCTTCCATCTTCCAGGTAGGCGCACAGGCCGTCCCAATGGTTCAGCATGTAGCCGATGGCACCGGCCAATCCCGCCTGGGTCGAGATCTGTGCCCGTACGCCCAGCAGATAGGGGCGCAGCGCCTCCAGGATCGGTCTGGCCTCGGCCTGCCGGACAGCGTGTCGCACGGGGGCCGGCTGGCCGTTGATCCGGGCCTCAAGGGCGTAAAGGGCAGCGATGCGGGAAATGACCTCCTGTGCCACCGCCGATTTCGTGGTGGCATAGACGTCAACGAACTTACGGCGCGCATGCGCCATGCAGAATGCCAGCTGGATCGGCTCTGCGGATCGGCTGGGTTTGGCGAGCGACTTGTAGGCCTGGTAGCCATCCACCTGGAGAATGCCGCTGAACCCCGACAATTGCCGTTGCACCTCCGCCGTCTGCCGGCCCTCGGCATAGACATAGGCGACCGCCGGCGCCGACGGCCCCTGCCAAGGACGTTCATCCACCGCCTGTGACCAGAGCTGGCATGTCTTGGTCCGACCGCGCCCCGGATCGAGCCGGGGCAGTGGTGTCTCATCACAGAACACCACCGGCCGGGACCTGATGTGTCTCAGCAGCTTCTCGTAGAGCGGTCGCAGCCACCAGGCCGCCCGCCGCACCCAATACCCCAAAGTCGCCCGGTCCAGCCGCACGCCCTGGCCGGCCAACATCTGGTGTCGCTGGCGGGATAAAACTCCCCAGAAGTGGCGAATGAAAAGTCCCCAGTTTTGGCAGAGGGCAAGGCCCCGGGGGGCATGCCCCCCGGGGCCTTGCGGCCATCTCTCCGCCATCCTGTTTCCCGCTGTCTGCGGGGAGGATGCCGGTGATCAAGCTTGGGGACCTTGTCATGATCCTGGACCTTGCCCGCCAAGGGCTATCCGTTTCCGCCATCGCCCGCCGGACCGGTTTCGACCGCAAGACCGTGCGCCGGCATATCGAGCGTGGGCTGGAGCCGCCCGCCTACACACCCCGGCCACCGCGGCTGTCGCTGTTATCCCTCTATGAGCCCTTCTTGCGCGAACGGCTGGCCACCGTGCCGGAACTGACGGCCAGACGCCTGCACCGGGAGATCAAGGAGCAGGGCTACAAGGGCGGCTACACCCTGGTGAAGGTCTTTGTCCGGTCCGTGCGACCGGCACCGGCCAGGCGCTTCGAGCGCCGGTTCGAGACGCCGCCCGGCAAACAGGCCCAAGTGGATTTCGCCTATTTCAAAACCGAATTCACCGACGAACCTGGCATGGAGCGGGTGGTCTGGCTGTTCTCCCTGGTGCTGGGCCATTCTCGGATGATCTGGGCACGGTTTGTCGCCCGTCAGGACCTGCCCACCCTGCTGCGCTGTCATATTGCCGCCTTTGAGGCCCTGGGCGGCGTGCCGGAGCAGATCCTGTACGATCGCATGCGTACTGCGGTCCTGGGCGAGGCAGGCGACGACAGGGGCGTCGTCTACAACGAGAAGCTTCTGACACTGGCGGCCCATTACGGCTTCCTGCCCAAGGCCTGCAAGCCCTACCGGGCTCAGACCAAAGGTAAAGTGGAGCGGCCCTTCCGCTATGTACGGGAGGATTTCTTCCTGGGCCTTACCTTCCGCAATCTGGACGACCTGAACACCCAATTCCGGCAATGGCTAGACCAGGTGGCCAATGTCCGCCGCCATGCCACCACCGGTCGGGTGGTCATCGAGCATTTCGTCGAGGAGAAACCCAACCTCCGGCCATTACCCGCCGGTCCCTGCAATGCCGTGCTGGCCCTGGAGCGGCGTGTTACCCGCGACGGCATGGTGTCGGTGGGTGGCAACCTCTATTCCGTCCCCGACTGTACCCGTCGGCGCGTCGTGGAGGTGCAGGTCACCGCCACCCAGGTTCAGATCCTGGAGGATGGAACGCTGATCGCCAACCATCCCGTCCTGGAGGGACGCGGGCGGCGGCGCCTGCTGGAGGGACATCGTACCCTGCCGCCACCGGCCAACAGCACTGTTACCCGGGAGGGGGCAGCACCGCCAACCAAGCCACCGGGTCGGACCGTGACGCCCCGCGACCTCACCATCTATGACGCCATCGGTCGCCGACTGGCCGATCAGGGGGTGCGGCCATGACGCTGATCCCATCGACCCTGGAACGCATCCGCCGGCATCTGGTGGGCTTGCGCATGCCGCGCGCCCTGGAAACCCTGGACAGCACCGTCCGCCAGCTCGAACGCGGCGAAATCTCCGCCCTGGAGGCGCTGGAGGGCCTGCTGGGCGAGGAACTGACCCTGCGCGAGGGGCGGCGCATCAAGGCCGCCCTCAAGATGGGGCGGCTGATCAACATCAAGACCCTGGAGGGGTTCGACTTCTCCTTCCAGCCCTCGCTGGACCGCAACCGCATCATGACCCTGGCCCAGCTGGACTTCATCGCCCGCCATGAGGTCTTACATTTCCTCGGCCAGCCCGGCTGCGGCAAGACCCACCTAGCTCTGGCCTTGGGCGTGGAGGCCGTCAAGGGCGGCCACTCCGTCTATTTCATGACCTTGGCCGACCTCATCACCTCCCTGGCCAAGGCCGAGCGCGAGGGAAATCTGCGCGAACGCCTGCGCTTCCTATGCCGGCCCCAACTGCTCATCGTCGATGAGATCGGCTACCTGCCCGTCATCCCGGGCGGTGGAAACCTGTTCTTCCAGCTCGTCAACGCCCGTTACGAACGCGGCGCGATGATCCTCACCTCAAACCGTGGCTTCGCCGAATGGGGAGAGGTCTTCAACGATCCCGTCGTCGCCACCGCCCTGCTGGACCGTCTCCTGCATCATGCCATCGTCGTCCACATCGAGGGCGCCAGCTATCGCCTGCGCCGTCATGCCGACCTGATCCCGGATAACAACCGCGTCAGGCCCATCAACCAGCCAAATCAGCCAAAACCAAGAGGGAGACCGCCGAAAAACAAACAAGCCTGACAACCCAAAATCAATTCGCCAGCCAAACCATCTGGGGAATTTTCAAGTGCCACTTCTGGGGATTTCCATTTCGCCCTTTACATCTGGCACTGACGGTAAAGTGGCAGATGCCAGCCATAGCAGGCTGACACCACATGCGCCACCAGCGCCGTCGAGGCCATGCCGCCGGTCACCACCCTGGCGGGGGCCGGCGCCTGGAGAACCGTGCCCTCGCAGGCGCGGCAGCCATATTTCGGTCGGATCGTCCGCAGCACCCGCACAACAGCCGGCACGATATCCAGCGCTTCGCTGACATCCTCGCCGATCCGATGCAGAACACCGTTACAGCAGGGACAGGCCGTCTCCACGGGTTCAACCACTCGCTCGATCCGCGGCAATGCCGGTGGCAAGGCACCCACGTTCCGTCGGGCGGGACGGCGACCGCCATCTTGTTTCACGCAGACGTCTTCCGCCATGCCCGTATTGTCGTTGGCTCCCGACGGTACCGATGGGGCGTCCCCGGCATCGCCGAGATTGAGGCACCCCTGGTCGGACAGGATCACAGCGGAGCGTTCAGAGCGTGCGCCCAACACCATCCGCCGGTACGCCGCCACCTCAGCCTCCAGACGCGTGTTCCGCTCCGTCAGGACGGCGATGATCCGGAGCAAAATCCGTGGATCGATGGGGGGTGGGGAAGTGCTATCCAACATGGTTGAATTCTACCCCAGAACACGCCAAAAACCCAGCATTTCCGCCAGATTCACCCCAACCAAACAGGCTTGCGGACAGGGGGCGGAACCACCCGGGTCCAGTCAAGACCATCGGCCAGCAGGGCATACTGCCCCGCACTCAGTCGCACAACCCCCTGACGCACCGGCGGCCATACGATCCGTCCGCTCTCCAGCCATTTCGTCGCCAGGACCAAGCCTGTACCGTCCCACACCAGCAGCTTCAGGCGGTCGCTGCGCTTGGAGCGAAACACGAACACATCCCCACAATAAGGGTCGGTCGCCAATGCATCCGCCACAAGGGCCACAAAACCGTTCACCCCCTTGCGGAAGTCGATCGGTGCCGACCAAAGCAAAATCCTCGGCACCGACCCCAGACGGATCAAAACTGTCCCCCCAGCGCCGTCAGCACCGCCCGGACCACGATAGGATCCACCGCCCCACTGAACCGGACCCGGCCGGCCCGCAGATCAACATCCACCGCCCATGGTTCCACTGTCCGCCCCGCGCACGGCGTCGTCGCCTCCGACGTCACCGGTACGAACTGTCCAGAACCCGAAATCTCAGCCAGCCCAGCCTGCCGACGCCAAACACTCAGCAAGGCCCGGTTCACCCCATGGCGTCGCGCAGCATCAGAGATGTTCGCCCCCGCCTCAGCACTTTCCGACACAATCACCGCCTTCTCCGCCGCCGTCCAATTCCGACGACGACGCTGACCCGTGATCACCTCTACCCGCCGATAGCGACTGCCTTCATCTATGTCTCCAAGACAGTCATTAATCCTGCTCGTAACACCCACGACACCCTCCAGCTCCATCGCCAAGCCGGAAAACTCGCCCACGGAAACTGAGAACGGAAGGTGGGGCGATCCTGACGCTTACTATCGACCTTGACCACCCATCCCTCCCCGTGACATCACCAATTTCGACACGAGGGGCATCTCATCCAACCGGCCGGAATCCACCGGAATAGTGGACCGCTTTGAAATCGGAACGGTGGACCGACTTCAAATCGGAATAGGTGGCCGACTTCGTCGGAATCCGCAGAAGGGGCATCCACACCATCAGTTCAGGCATCAACGTGCCGAGAAATGAGCGCTTACATCACTCCAGTGCCCCCGTCGTTCAACGCGAAGGGCGAACGGTCACATGGGTCAATTCTCAATGGAAACAAGCCGCCACACCGGGTCAATTTCGCGTTTAATTTAACAGTCTGTATATTTTAATATATTCTTCAATAATTTTATTAATCCACAAATCATTTAGATATTTCTTTTTCTTTCTGGATTCAACACAGTAATATATTGATTCGTCTGGTTTATCTGATTTTGAAATCAGTTCTGCCGGTATAAATACTCTCATTTTCTTCATGATGTTTTCTGTTGGCAGCGGACCTTCTGCCAGCCATCGTTCAGCATCTCGAAACTGCTCACGCATTGATAGAGCAAACATGTAGTCATTTGCCACTATCAAGTCCACCTTCCCGGATTTGTGAACACCAATCATGGGCAGCAGGGGAGCCAGTGAAGGGACAACAGAATTCACATAGATATCTATGCTCCAATACTGCGTAGCAATTTCGATAAAATGCCGGATATTTCTTATTGGTACGAGATCGCACTCTTCCATTAGACAGATTTCGATCTTGGGCTTGTTCACATCGACTGTATCATTTGATACATCGACATAGAGGCCGCCAATCTGAGTAGCGTTCTGAAAGTATTTTCCACGTAGCGCCCCCCAGATCGAACGCAGGATGCCGCCGCTTTCCAGAAACACCCGCAGTGCCGCTTCTGCCCGGATACGCGGTGTGGCCAACCGAACCAGGAGTTCATGCCGGACAGCATTGGTGATTTCCAGACAACGACCCAAGGGGTAAGGCTTGCCCATGCATTGAGGAAACTTTGCTGACAGGGCCGGATCCAGGGAAAGCCGGATATCCATGAGAAGATCAAAGATCTCAGCCTTGAAAGGCAGCAAGTAGCGTTCGGTCAGTTCCCGCTGCTTGTCATCGACAGGGGCGGGTTCGTCCGGTAGCAGCGGGCGTTGTGCGTTCTGGGAGGAGGGGTGGTTACTGTTGGTCATTTGCCCTAGAACCCGCTTTCACGTCGCAGAACCGCGATAGCGCGCGTCAGAAGCCGCAAGGCCAGACTTTGGCGGTCTCCGTCGATATGGACTTCTCCGCGCAGTGTCATTGGCAGACCATGCCCCTCAGTGGCCGTCAGAAGGACACGATAAACTGCTTTCTCCGGTACGGGGCCGTGATGGGCATCATTCAGTGCTGCAATCCCCCCTCCGTGGGTGGAGGCCAGCTCAGGAACGTTCTGCAACCGTGTTGTGGCCGTCGTGGCAAGGGTGGTTAGCCGCAATGGTACGCTATCCCATCCACCAGCCTCCGCGATGAAGGCTGCTTCATTACCGATGGCCAGCCTTTCCAGGTCATGTTCATCGACGAAAGCCTCGATCAATGCGGGCCCTGAAGCTGTCACTGTACCCAGCCATTCGCCGCCGCTGACCCATTCTCCGGGTAGGAGTGGAGTAGGGATATCCGCGACCAGCCCATCGAATGGTGCTCGGATTGTCAGTCGCTCTTTCTCCAGCAGCAAAGCCGCATGCTTCTGCTGAGCCGCGGCGTAATCCTCCCGAACGATCCGCAGACTGGCACCCGACGCGCGGTCCAACACAAGAAAGCTGTTCTGCCAGCGCAGACGGGCTAGCTCACGTTCCACGCTGGCCAATCGGTGATCAAGATCAGGATCGGAAAGCTGGAATAACGGCGTGCCGGCCTCAACAATCTGGCCATGCTCTGGCATGAGCAAGAGCTTCGCACCACTAGGCGCATAGAAGACGGCTTGCTGTCCTGCACGTAGCAGGGCAGGGGCCCGAACATTGCTGTTCCAGGGCAGCATAAGGAGTGCCAACCCGAGGGCTGTGAGAAGACCAGTCCGCACCGTGGCATGGTTCAGGCGTAAGCCAGTTCGGCGTTTGGCCCATTCCTTCAGTTCCCGCCAGATAGGCACGCCGATGAACCACACGATCTCCACCGCGAACAGAAAGATGCCCAGCAGCTTGAAAAAGAAATGATAAACCAGCAGGGCGATGCCTAGGAACAGGAAGAAGCGATAGACCCAGACCGAGTAGGCATAAAGGATCAGGAAACGCCGCAGCCGGGCCGGCATCTCCTCTGGTACAGCCTCTCCCAGGCCGAATAGCCGCTCACGCAAATGCCAGCGGGCCAGGGCGAAGGACCTGTCCTGCAGGTTGGCTATGTCGAGGGCATCGGAGAGCAGAAAATAGCCGTCAAAGCGCATGAAAGGGTTCAGATTGACGGCAAGCGTCAGCAGCCAGGTTGTGGTGGCCAGCATGAAGGCGGCACTGCGCAGCATGCCATCGGGCAGGAAGCTCCAGGCCAGCGTGGCATAACAGGCCAGCACCAGTTCGGCCCCCATGCCGGCAGCACCGATTTGCAGCCGTTGCCGTCGTTCCCGGAGCTTCCAGGCACCCGATGTGTCCGTATAGAGCATAGGGAACATGACCAGCAGCGCCACCCCCATGCTGGAGACCCGAGCACCATGGCGTTTGGCCGTGAAAGCATGCCCCAGTTCGTGGATCACCTTGGTGGCGAACAGGGTCAGACCGGCCAATGCCGCACCTTCTAAGCTGAAGAAATGCAGAAAGGTGGAACGAAACACATCCCACTGCTGTCCGACCAGCAGTAAGCCGGTGAGACCCGCCAGCACGGTTATCCAGAAGAAGGCGGCTGTATAAATGAAGCGGACATGCGGCAGTGCGCGTTCCAGCCACCGGTCGGGGCGCACCAGGGGGATGCGCACGAAGAGATAATTCTTCAAGAGCCATTTGGCCCATCCTATGCGGCCAGCCTTAGCCTGCTCAGCCAATCGGGCCATGGCCTCGGGGCCGCGTACCTGCAAAAGGTTGGCGCCCGATAGGAACCGGGTAAAGTCGATAATGTCCTCTATCGCAATATCCAGCGTAGTGGCGTGATTGACAGCCTCCACCACGGCAGACGCCTCGCCCAGTTGCCAGCGGGCCAGCATTTCCATCTCGGCCCAGCCGATCTGGAAGAAGCGGTTGCGTGCCGGGTCTTCCAATGTCCAGCGCGGATTTCCATGATGATCAGGAGCCGCTTGATGGAGCAGCAGCTCGTCACGTAGCGCTGGCAGGGGGATCGGTTGCTGCTCTGCATCCGAGAAGGTGGCTGCCATCACCATGGTTCACCAACCCAGCCAGAGGCGCAGAGCCGTCAAGGGGCGTCGCAGCACTTGCAGGGCCAGGATCGTCCAGTGTCCTTCCAGTTTGGCAGTACCCTTCAGGCCCACGCGGAGCCGCTCCTTTTGTGTCAGGCCGTCTGCTGTAAAGCGTCCCGAAAGCCGGTAAGCCACCAGACCGTCAGGTGTCGGCGCTGCGCGATAGCCGACCCGTGTCAGGGTGGCTGACAAAGGGGAGGCTGGATCGACATTCAGGAAGAAACGGATATCACCACCGATATCCAGGGGTATGGCATCAGCAGCCGGTAGCAGGATGTCCAGTTCGACATCTGTCGGATCGGCGATCATCAGGATGCGTTCGCCCAAGGCGACAGGCCGTCCAGCCCACTCATCCGGATTGTCATAAATAGCGATACCTGCCTTGGGGGCAGTCAGCTGGCCGCGGGCCAGTAGTTCCTCGGCATAGGCGACGTCAGCTGCGGCCTGTTCGCGGCGCGCTGCCAGCACGGCAAGGCTGCTTTTGGCGCGCTCATCGAAGACGGCCTGCTGCTGCGCTTGACGTTGCTCGGCGTCGGCGATCGCCAGTGCCTGACGCGCCACCTCAAGCCGGCTCTCCAACTCACGTCCATCCATGCGGACCAGCTTCTGGCCCTCCGTGATGGTGGCATTGGGAGGAACCAGGATTTCTTCCACCACCCCCGCCAAGGGAGCCCGTAGAATGATCGGCTTATGGGGTACGATCTCAGCTGGCGCCAGTACAGACTGGCGTACAGGGAACAAGGCGATAAGAGCAATACCCGCAGTGGCCAGAGCCAGCTTGCGGCGATCCTTGATCAGGGGCAGTCGTTTGGTGCCCGGCCCTATCAAAGCCTTCCAGGCATGGGCATAGGCGTTGCAGGCAATATCCAGCAGCTGCCGCTCCCCATCGGTGAAGGGCATGTCCCGGGCCAGCAGCAGTAAGCCGACAGGAACAGTCTCGCCCGACCGCAGAAGAGGCAGCAGCAAGCCGTAAGCCGGCAGATGCGCCATCCACAACTCGACCTCTTCCCCTGGCATATCGTCCACAGTCAGGTCCAGAGGCGTGGACAAGCTGGACCATGAGGCCATTTTCTTGCCCAGCCACTGTGTAAAAGGAGCCTCGGGGTCAGGGGCTGCCAAGCCGGAAAGAGATTGGATCGCAGCCTTGTCCGCACGCCAAAAGGCTGCCTGCCGGTAGGAAACCAGGGCATGGGTTTCGTTCACCATCAGGAAGGCCAATTCCGCTGGCGTTGGTGCGCCCCGTACCCGACGTTCCAACTGAACCAGCCCAGCCAGGGCCACCAGCTGCCGATCGCGCGGATCTGTCATGGCGCTTTGCCTACGGCTAGCGAGGCCGACCCGCTCATCCCTGGCCGCAGTTGCTCGATCGAACCCTTGATACGGCCATAGACACGGACTGACTGACTGACAGGATCCACCGCCCCTGACAGGCGCGTGATTTCCGCCTGATGATCGCTGCCTGTCTCATCCACTCGCAATGGGAAGGAGAGACCGGGCTTCAGCCAAGCAAGCCAGGCGGAAGGAACGATCATTTCGATGTCGTACTGGCTGCTGTCATAAATGCCGATCAGGGGAGCACCTTCGGCAGCGAATGCATAACGCTGGACCTGTACTTCCGATACCCGACCATCATAAGGAGCCGTAATGGAGCAGCGTTGCACCATGACGCCTGTCAACGCCAGTTCGGCCTTGGCCTGCGCTTCAGCACTTTCCGCGACGGCTAATTCAAGCTGGCTGATGGAATTCAACTGGTTCAGCTTGGCTGATACTTCCCGTTTGCGGCTTGCGGCTTGGGCCGCTGCCGCTGCCTGATCCTGACGGGCACGTTGAGCCGCACAGTCGAATGTGACCAGACGATCCCCTTTCCGGAAGGTTTCACCATCCCGGAAGGGAAGCTCCACAATCTTACCAGCCATCTCCGCCGAGAGTATCGCATGTTGGCGAGCTCGGATCTGGACACGGATCTCCGTACCCGCAGACAGGATCGCCCCAGGTGGGGGCGGTACCGGCGCCTGCTGGGTATAGGCCGGCAGTGTCACCACCCCTGCAATCAGACATAAGCTGGTGCGGACGACACGGAACAAGCATGTGGGCAAGACGCATTCCCTCAATTTGTCAGGGCTGGCGCCTTTATAGCATTACCCTGACTGACGGCGTCCATTTGGGTCTTGATGGCCACGGCAATCTGGTCGATCGATCCCGATGGGGTCTGAGGCGGTACGGGATCGAAGCCAGCCGCCTGATGGATGGCACCGTAGGCGTTCTGCAGTTCGGCATAAGCACGATCACGCGCTCGCGTCGCCAGCAGGGCGGAGGCGCCGGCGCGGATACGCTCCAGTTGGGTCTGGGCATCGCTGGCAGCCGCTGCATCAATCTGAGACTGGATACGGCTTTCGATCTCCTGGAGGCTGTTATAGCGATCATAGAGCCGCTCTGCCCGCTCATGGCGTCGCCACGCCAGATTGACCTGTGTGAGCACGGCCATGCGTAGGGCCTGGCGACGGACCTCGGCCACTTTCCCCCGAGCCTCCCCCGTCGCTTCCACCTTGGACCAGTTCAGGACGGACAGCAGATTCCAGGAGACCTGCACACCAGCATCGGCCCAGTTATTGTTGACCAGATAGGAATTGTCATCACGGTTCAGGCCAGCGAACAAGGTGACGCCGGGCAACAGCTTCAACAGGTTCATCCGGGTTTCCAGCGCCACATTGCGGGCAATGTAGGCTTCCTCTCGAACCTCCGGTCGCTCCACCATGGCGATGGCTTCCAGATCTTCCAGCGTGTAGCCAAGCTTAGCCAGTGAAGGTGTCGCGTCGCCCGGCAAGGCAATCTGGACTGGCGTCGCCGGGGGCAGGTTCATGAGGCTGGCCAGCTGTGTCCGGGCGATGGCCATATCGGCTTCCAAAGCCTCCAGCTGCTGGACGATCTCCACCAGCGCCTTCTGATACCGTAGGCTCTCCAGCGGTGGCAGCAGACGCTGCTGCTCGGTCTGCCGTGCTTGCTCCAGGGCCTGACGGGCTTCTGCCAGGATGGCCGTGACCTGGGGCTTGAGGCGTTCGGCTGTGACGGCCTCCCACCAAGCGGCACGAACCTGTTCCACGATATTCAAAACGACCCGGCGCCGGCGCTCTTCTGCTGCCAGCAGCTTGTTGGCCTGGGCCTGCGCACCATAATAGGAGAGACCAAAGTCCAGCACGTTCCAGCCGAGTTGCAAGTCGACGGTCGAGCTGGTCTTCTCAGAGCTGGTGGAAGGGACCAGAGAGACCTGCCCGGTCGCCACAGACTCAGAGACAGAGGCCAGCACGTTTGAACGTGTACGCAATCCCGCGCGCGTTGCCAGCTTGGGCAGCATGTCGGCGGCACTGGCATCCAGCACCCGATCCTCCAATGCCTGCTCCATCAAGGTGACACGGTGCTGGAGATTATATTTGAGGGCCCGTGCAATGGCCTGCTCCAGTGTGACCGGCGCTGAGAGCGCCTCCTGGCTGGCAAACATGGCCTGACGGTCAGCACCAGCCTGGGCGATCTGCTGATCAAGTGTCAGTGGCTCCGGACGCACACTGCATCCGGTTAGCACAATCAGCAGGGCCGTGCTGGCAAGCAAGGGCAGGCGGCCGGTGAAGGTATTGCGGATCATTTTGGTTTCTCTCCAGATCGACCGGGCGTCAGGCAGCATGGGGGGGGATGGCAGGGCCTGCCGTGAGTGAGGACAGGCTGTTCAACAAAGCGAGACCATCACTATGGATGGCGGTGGTAGCGGCCGCCTGGATGACGCTCGACAGAGCCGCCTTCCCGGTCGGCATATCGAGGCTTGCACTGCGGTCGGCCAGACGCAAAGTCAGTCGAACCGTCTGGCGCTGACCATCGCTGGTCTGCGCAGTGACCTCGACCACCATTCGGGCGGGCGCGTTGGCTGGCGGTGCTTCCCGCAGGAAGAAGGTGCCGGTTCGGGCATCAAAGCGCAGCCAGGAAGGCAGAGCCTTGCCGCCAGGCATTGCAGCAGCCACGGTCAGACGACCATCATTGCTGACGAAGGTCCCTGCCGGCAGCGTAAAGCTGGCGGTGCGGGTGGCTGGATCCAGGACCAGTCGACCCGACGGTTCGGCATTGCCGATCCGCAGATAGGGTTTTGCACCTGGTGCTGCCTCGGTAACGGTTACAAACCCTTCCGGTTGGCTGATCTTGAGATCAATGCCGTCTATGCGGGCAGGCTCCAGCGCATCGCCGAACAGGCCCCGGCTATTGCCGATGCCGGCCACGATAATGGGCTTGGCTCCAACCATGTTGGGATCGCTGCCCAGATCCGCTGCCGGCGCTACCAGCAGCGGTGGGGCGATTGCCGTGCTTATGGCAGGCAGCCCCATATCCGGTAGGGCAGGGGGAGGCAGGATCACAACCGTATCCTGGCCAATGGTCAGGCTGGTCGTGCGGGTAGCGGTGGCACCCTGACGGTCAGTAGCAGTGATCGTCAGAGCCCATGTGCCGACAGCGTTGAAGTCGGGGATGCCTGTGATTGTACGCGTTGCCGCGTCATACCGCAGCCCCTGGGGCAGGCCCGTCACAGACAAGGTCAGGCTGTCGCCACTATCCACATCCGTGAAGAGGCCGTCGGGCAAACTGACACCGTAAGCCCGACCAGCAGTACCATCGGTAAGGCCGAGCACCGTACCGGTTACCGTCGGCGCATCGTTGCGCCCTACGATGGTGAAGCTGGCCGTAGCAGTGTCCCGGTCACCTGCACGATCAGCGATAGTGTACGTGATCGTGTGGGTGATCCTGGCACCGGCTGGCATGTCGGCATAGAGGCCGCTGGTATCCAAGGTGAAGGAACCATCGGCCTGGATGGTCAGCCGGGCACCCGTCTCCAGGGTAAAGCTTTGGCCCACAAGGGTTACCTGACCATTGATGCTGGTGATCCGGATGACATCACCAGCATCACGGTCAGTATCGTTGGCCAACAAGCCTGTCGCAGCATTACGGACCAGCATGGTGCCGGCGTCGATATTGACCAGATCATTGCCCGCTGTCGGGGCAAGATTGGTTATGACCGGGACCGTCAAAGTCCTGCTGACGGCCGGTGTCGTTCCATCATTGGCAGTGACGGCGATGCTGGCTGTCTGTGTACCTGTCGGCAATGCCAGGGTGAGACTGGCCAGCGTGCTGTTGATGGCGGTGGTGCTGCCTGACAGGATCAGAGCCCCATTGGCGCCACGGCTGACTGTCACATCGCTGACAGTGCCAAGGGCAAGGGTTCCGCTGCTGGGCGTCAAGGTGACGGAAAGGCTGGTGCTGTCGCGATCCGTGATGCTGATCCCTGGTACCAGCCCCGCATTGCCAGGCCGGATAGCGGCGAGGCTTGGCAGCGTGATACTGGGCTGTGCCGAGACCGTCAGGGGCAAGGTACGATCCGCATCGGGCGACCGGGGGTCGTTATCGACCGCCTGTACACGCAGAGTGGCAGAAGTGGCATCAGCTCCAGCGGTAAAGCGCAACCCGGCCAGGGTGGCGTTCAAATCCGCGATGCTGCCATTGAGGCGCAGAGCGCCCCCGCCAGCATCCGTTACAGCCACAGTACCGACAGCTGTCAGGGCGATGGAGCCGTTGCCGGGGGTCAGTGTAACCGACAAGCTATCCGTGTCAGCGTCTGTGAGGCTGATGCCAGTGACCGAGGTGCCAACGCCAGCGACAACCACCGGACGGTTGGGGAATGTCACTTCCGGCGACTGCACCACTTGGATGAAGACCAGATCGCTATCGTTCGGGCTGACCGGGTCATTGTCGTCGGTGATGATGCGCAGGCTGGCCTCGCGCACCGTCTTGGAGCCGGTAAAGTCAACCGTTGCGAGGCTGGCGTTGACGTCAGCTGTAGTTCCCGAGATATGGACTGTACCATTGGCATCACGGGTCAGGGTAGCCGTCCCGAAGGTCCGCAGGCTGACCGTGCCATTAGTTGGGACGAGGCTCACGGTCAGGGTTGGACTGTCGGTATCATAGACGCCGAGACCAATGATTTCTGTGGCCACACCTCCCAGGACGACCGGCTGCACAGGCAAACGGTTCTCTGGTGACTGCGCCACACGTACATTGAGGGTGCGATCGAGATCGACGGTTGATGTGTCCCCGTCACTGGCGGTAACCCGAAGGGTACCGCTCGTGCCGCCGGCGGACGGCGTGTAGATCAAGGTCGCAAGGGTCGCGTTTACGTCCGCAACCGAACCCGTCAGCGTCGTCACGCCATTGCTGCTGGAAACCGTTGCAGGTCCGATCACAGCGATCGCGCCACCTGTCGGCGTCAATGTAACCGTGAGATTGTCGCTGTCCCCATCCAGGATGGCAAGACCAGGTACTGCCGTGCTGACACCGGCAAGGACAGCGATGCTGTCGGGCCCGGCATAGGTTGGGGTCCGCGGATCATTATCCAGGATAGTGGCACTGACGGTCGGCGTACGAATGTCGGCGCCATTGGTTGCATTGGACAGCGTGAGCGTAAAGCGCTCGTCAGCTTCGATGGTCGTATCACCGGTCACCTGGATGGTGATGGTTTTTACCGCTTCCCCATCTGCAAAAGTGACTGTGCCGGCGGGTAGGGTGCCACCGAAATCAGCCGCATTGAGACCACCATCTCCGCTGATCGCCCAGTTCACACTGGTGCTTCCAAAAAGGCTGCCGCTACGGGTGACCTGGAAGCGATAGCTCGTGGTGCCCGTATCCGCTTCGTCCAAGCTCGTATCGAGTGCTGTGACAGCGATGCGGGCCGGTACAATGGTGCCAACTTGAGCCTGGGCAATTGCCTGGTCCAGCGCCGTGCCGGTAAAGCCGGCCAGGGCCGTGCTGAGATTGCCATTGGCAGCGCCAGTGCGGATGGCCAGGGTCGCATCACCCTGGGCCACGACCTGGACGCGTGCCATAGCGGTCAGACGCTCAACGGCGGAGCCGCTGCCATTCTCGGCAGTCTCGACCCGGCTATTGGCCTCACGGATCATCTGGGCCGTACCGGACAGCAACCCGGCTGCCGGTGAGAGACCCAGGCGGCTGGCCGCGTTGGTGAGAACAGCCTGAACTGTGGCCTGATCGGCGAAGTTAATCACACCACCAGCAGGCAGCGCGTTGATCGCGTCACCGATAGCCGCTGTGATGGCATTGCCGGCAGCACCCGTGGCGAGCGGGGTTGGTGACAAGCCCGTGAGCAGAGCTGAACCCTGAACGAGCAGGATCGAGAGCTTATTGGCTTCGCTTTGGGCACCCAGGGCTGCCGCAATTTCACTGGAGGTGGACCCTGACGCCGTAGCCAGATCAATGGGATCGGTGTTGAACAGGTCAAAGCTAGAGGAAATCCCCAGTGCTGCTTTAACCTTTGTCGCAGCAGCGGTGAAGCCGGCATCGGATGCCGAGAGGCCCGCCGTACCGACAACCGCCGTCGTAAGCGGATTGATCACAGTGGCGCGAGGCGGAGCTTCATAGACGCCGTCAAAAGTGATGCCCGTGGAGACGTCACGGCCGCCGACCATGATGTAAGGTCCGCTGCCGCCGCCGATTTCATAATTACCGGCGGCATCGGTAATGACATTCACCTCGCCATCATCCAGAACCCCGTTGCGGTTCGCATCCGCAAAGACAAGAGCTCCCTGGATGTAACCGTCGATGGTCTTGCCGCGGACGGTATTGACCAGAACATCAGAGAGGTTGAGCGGTCGGCCGGCACCATCACGCAAGGCGAACCCGCTGACGGCATTGTTGCCGGCCACATCTTTGACAGTACCGCCAAGTTGGCCGGCGATGGTGATGCCATCCCGGTCAACGTCACCAGCCTGTACCGTATAGGTGAACGTGAGACTGCTGCTGCCGCTGCCCGAAGCGTAAGTTGCCAGACGGACATTGCTGCCGATCAGCAGCGGTACCGTCCCACCGCTCGTGACATTGACATTCTCACTGAAGGTTAATGTCACCGAGAGTGTGTCGCCGGGGAAGTAAGAGCCGGGTCCCGGAGGGGTCACGGCGGTGACACGCGGCGGTGTGCGGTCCTGATCGCGATCAAGAATAGTGGCCGAGGCGGTAGAGGGATCGTTCACACGTGGTGTCAGTGTCAGACCGTTATTGCGCAGGTTCTCCAGTGCAACCGTGAAGGTTTCATCGCCTTCTGTCAGGCCATCGCCCACTACATCAATGGTAACGATCCTGCTGCTCTCACCTGGCCCCAATGTGACCGTGCCTGTCGGCAAGGTGGTGCCGGCGAAGTCGGCAGCGCTGATCCCAGCCCCGGCCTCGACACGGAAATCGACCGTGATGGTTCCGGTGGTGGCGGGATCGGCACCAGCCGTACGATAGATTTCGAAGCTGAAGCGCGTAATGCCATTGCCCAACGGCTCGGCCTGCACCGAGGCGGTGCCAGCGGCATTACGGATCCCAATGATCTGCTCTTCGGCGATCAGGACTTCCACCGACCCCAGACGCAGGCTATTGCCGTCACTGATTGTGTAGGTCAGCGAGCCGGCATCACCCAGGAAGCCGGTATCGACATCGAACTGCAGACGGGTGAGGTCAGCCGGGCTGAGCGTATCCCCCACGGAGACCCGACCACCATCCCCCCGCAGGGTGATGCCGTTGCTGGGGAGCCCCGTGATGGTGATGGTCAACGGATCACCGTCGGGATCGCTCGGCTGGTCGATCGACAGGCCCACTGCATCGGCATTGCGGGCAATGATCACCTGCTTAGGCGGCTCCGTGACGGGTTCGTTATTGAGCCCGGTGATGGTGAGATTAACAGTGCCTGTGCTGGAGAGCCCTGCCTTGTCGGTAACAGTATATGTGAAGCTGTCGGTTCCGGTCTGGCCGTTATTGAGGCGTCCGTATACACCATTGGGGTCATAGCTGTAGGAGCCGTCGGCATTGACCGTCAGCTTGGCACCAGAGGCAAGGGTAATGGCGGTACCGATGGCATCGCTACCATTCACCGCCGTAACGCGCAGCACATCGCCAATGTCGGCATCGGTGTCATTGGTTAGAACATTGCCACCCAGCACATCGATCTCACGGACCGTACCGCTGTCGTTATTGGCGACCGGGGCCGTGTTGGAAGCGGCAACCGCCAGGCTGACGGTCAAACTACTCGCAAGGCCACCACTATCGGTGGCCGTGATGGTCACGGTCTGGTTGCCAACATCGGTCGGTGTCGGGGTTCCCGACAGAGCTCCTGTTGCCGGGTCAATGACAAGCCAGGAAGGACCAGACACGCTATAGATCAGACGATCCGTGCCACCGGGCACAATGTCAGGATCGCTGAACGCGCCATTCGGCAAGCTGAGAGTGAAGGCCTGACCCTGAACAGCACGGGCATCGAGAGCCGATACGGTGGCAATAGGCGCATCATTGACGCCGGTGGCCGTGTAGCTGACCGTGCGTGTGAGGTTGATGCCGTTGGATCCTGTGATCGTCAGCGTAATTTCGGCGGTCCCAAAGCCATTCGCCACCGGCAGAAGACGCAATGTGGGCGCCCCATTCACGATCTCAACGCTTGCGACCGCCAGACCCGGGTTGCTGCTGGAGGCTGTAATGGACAGCTGGCTGACAGGAATGTCAGGGCTGGTCAGTGGCAGGGGAATCGAAATCGGATCACTATCCTCGGTAACGCTGATGGCCGACAGTTCTCCCAGAGTAGGCGGTGTGGGGACCAGCGTCAGGCTTAACGGGTTCGACAGGATCACCCCGCCGCCGTTGGGCTGTGTCACCTGTAGCTGCAAGGTGCGATTGCCGAAACCATCATAGGGACGGTCCAGCGTCACGGCTTGCACCTGACCCGTGCCGATCCCAACCGACACGAAGCCGCGACCGTCACCCCAATCGACCGCCAACTGGCTGCCCGGCGGTCCACTGATCTGGACGGTTGGCTGACGATTGCTGGTAATGCCATCACCGGGCGTGCCGGTATCAGAGCCTGGATCCAATGCCAGGCTGATATTATCGGGGATTAGATTCAGCAGCGCGGTTGCCGTCACAGGCGAGGATTTGTTCCCAGCCGCATCCTCAAGCTGGACCGTGACAGTCAGCGTTCCATCATTCAGGCCCTTGAGGTCAGGCAGCCCGATACTGGAACCATTGCTGAGCGTTCCCGTTCCTGTGACTGGTGTCCCCCCAGCCGCAGAGGTGATCGTGTAGCTATACTTGGTGCCGGGCTCGCTGCTGCTCAGCGTCAGGCTCGCACCTTGTGCCGCAATAATGGTCGCATCACTGAAGCTCACACTACCCGTCGGTGGGGTCCGGTCAAGCGTAGTGGTGGCAGCCAGAGGGCTCGTGCTTTTGTTACCGGCTTTGTCGGTCTGGTCTAGGCTGACAGTGAGGATGCCATCGCCTAGCGCAGAAACGTCGGCCAGGGTGATAGTGCCGCTATCGGATGCCCAAGTGCCACTGCCCGTGACGGATCCACCACTCGATGACGTGACGGTATAGGTGTAGGTGTCCCCAGCCTTGACACCGGAGAAGCTCAGGCTGGTGCCTTTGGCGTCGGTGGCGCTCAGCAGATTGTCAGCAATGCTGATCGTGCCGGTCGGCGGGGTCTTGTCGAGCGTAGTGGTGGTGGTGACGGGGCTGGCACTCTTGTTGCCGGCCTTATCAGTTTGGTCCAGGCTGACAGTGAGGGTGCCATCGCCCAGCCCAGAAACATCGGCCAGGGTGATGGTACCGCTGTCGGACGCCCAAGTGCCGCTGCCGGTGACGGATCCACCGCCCGATGAAGTGACGGTGTAGGTGTAGGCATCCCCGGCCTTGACGCCGGAGAAGCTCAGGCTGGTGCCCTTGGCTTCTGTCGCGTTCAGTTGGCTGTCAACGATGCTGATCGTGCCGGTGGGCGGGGTCTTGTCGAGGGTGGTGGTCGTGGTGACGGGGCTGGCACTCTTGTTGCCGGCCTTGTCGGTCTGGTCCAGGCTGACAGTGAGGGTGCCATCGCCCAGCCCAGAAACATCGGCCAAGGTGATGGTGCCGCTGTCAGAGGCCCAGGTGCCGGTGCCGGTGACGGATCCACCGCCCGATGACGTGACGGTATAGGTATAGGTGTCACCGGCCTTGACGCCTGAGAAGGCCAAGCTGGTGCCCTTGGCGTCGGTGGCGTTCAGCAGATTGTCAGCAATGCTGATCGTGCCGGTGGGCGGGGTCTTGTCGAGCGTAGTGGTGGTGGTGACGGGGCTGGCACTCTTGTTGCCGGCCTTGTCGGTCTGGTCCAGGCTGACAGTGAGGGTGCCATCGCCCAGAGCAGAAACATCGGCCAGGGTAATGGTGCCGCTGTCGGACGCCCAGGTGCCACTGCCTGTGACCGATCCGCCACCCGATGAGGTGACGGTGTAGGTGTAGGCGTCACCGGCCTTGGCGCCAGAGAAGGCCAGGCTGGTGCCCTTGGCCTCCGTTGCGTTCAAGAGAGTGTCAGCGATGCTGATCGTGCCGGCCGGCGGTGTAGCGTCCAGGACACTGGTTGCCGTGGCGGCTGTCCCCACATTGTTGGCCTTGTCGGTCAGCGTTACCGAAAGCGACAGAGTTCCGTCCTTGAGGCCGCTGATATCGCCGACACTGACGGTCTGCGTCGCGGACGTCACTGCCCCCGTCCCGGTGACTGATCCGCCACCGGTGCTGGTGAGTGTATAATTGTATGTCGTGCCAACCTCAGCAGCCGTGAAATTCATGGTAAGCGCACTGCGCTCGGCGGCATTCACAAGATCATCGGACAGGCTGACCCCATAGCCCGTCGGGGCCAGATCGTCAGTAACCGTGATGGTGAAACTGACTGTCGGCGTATTGGGCGGGCTACCACCGTCATTGGCGGTGATTCCCAAATTATAAGTCCCAGCCAAAATCTGTCCCTGCGTCACCAAGCTCTTGCCACTGATCGTGAAGAACCCGGCACTATTCCCGCTGGAGATCGTGTAGGTTTCGTCACCTGTCCCATCGATGTCATCCAGGGTAAAGGTCCCAACCGTCCCGCCGGCAAGGGCCGCTTTCTGACCGATCTGTGTGTTGGAAAGCCCCAAGAAGGTCGGAGCGTCATTGACGCTCGTGACCGTCACCGTTGTGGTGCCCGTCGTGGATTTAGTGCCACCACCACCAGCAAACCCATCATTCAACGTGGTGACCAGAACCACTGATGGGCTGGGAGTGTTCGAATTGTTCTCATAGGTAATAGACCGTAGCAGCTCCTGGACCAGCGCCCTCGTGGCGTCTCCGTTACCGCTGAAAGATAGGCTCAGTTCACCACCGCTGTTCTTGGTCACGGTGCCAATGGTATTGCCATTGACCACGATGTTGCCACCCACCGTGAACGCGCTGACAGTGCCACTTGCTCCGAACAAATCCTGGCTGTTGGCGCCCCCCTGGCGGGTAATGGTCAGGCTGCCATTGTTGAAATAGCCGTTATCACCAACCTCCTCATCACTCACAGTCGCCGTCGAATTGATGACAACGCCAGTCCCATTTTCCGTATAATTAATCTTATTATCGAAGTTCCCCAGCACTGGTGCATCATTCAGACGATTGTAAGTGATACCCAGCGTTTGGCCGGCCAGGACGACATTATCCTTATCCGTCACACTCAGTGTGATGCTGTCATCAAACTCCGTGCCGCCATGCTTATATTTGATCTTGTTGTCATTAATGTCGGCCTGGGTGAAGGTCGCGTTGAGGGCAAGGGTTTCGCCATCATCAATGACCCCGTCGCCATCCGCATCCTTGAACAGCGTCCCCTTGGTCGGTGCGGTCGTCAGCTTGTAGACAAGTTGGGACGTTGTCGAGCCTTCCGGGTCGCTGGCAGAAAGGTTGCTGCTCCCAATCGTAATCAACGCACCTTCATCAACGGTGGCGCCGCTCTTTGTCAGCGCCGGTGGCCGGTTGCCCAGCACCGCGATGTCATTCCCGCTGTCGCCCGCCATGTTCAGCAGGTAGGTATCGTTGAGGACAGCATTTGTCACCAGGGTCGTACTGCTGTTGGAAACAGCGTCGGACCCGTCATTCTTGATCAGCGTGATGGTATTGTTGCCCAGCGAATAGCTGTTCAGCGCAGTCACAGTGATTGCAGCATCTGCACCAACGGTCACGGTGCCATCGGCAACGTTGATCTGGTCGAAATCCGTACCGGCCGTCGTCTTGCCCTTGACCTGGAACGCCGCCGTGCCGTTCAAGGTCAGGTTGCCGTTGTTCAGGGTGAAGGTACCGACACCGTCATTGTCGGTGCTGAGGGAGCCGGGGGCGAGTGTGCCGCCCTTATCCACCGTGACATCACCGACAAAAACCGTCCCCTTGCCGCCCAGCGTAGCGCCGGATGCAACCTTCACATCCGCCTCAATCTGCCCATCAATCAGCAAAGTGCCGGCATTAACATTTGTCAGGCCCGTATAGGTGCTGGTCCCCGTCAGGATCAGCGTACCCGTTCCCGTCTTGGTCAAGTCTGTGCTGCCAGAGATCACACCGGACAGGGTGAGGGTATTTGCGTTATTGACCGTGCCCCCGCCAGTGCCGAGCTCAATCGCGTTGCTCAGCGTGACGTTGCTGCCAGTGACAGCCAGAGTGCCGCCATTCAGCTTGATCTGCCCGCTACCAATGTTGCTGGCATCGGTAATGGAGAAGGTGCCCGTATGGTTAGCGGCAGTGATCAAGCCGCCGGTCCAGTTGCTGGCGGTTCCGGACAGTTTGATCGTCCCGTTCCATGCATTGGTCAGCGTATAGCTGTTGCCGCCCGCGCTGATGCCGCCAGAGAATTCCAGCGTGTTGTTGCCCGGATCTACCAATGTGTTGCCGGTCAGGGTTACCGCACCGCTGAAGGTGATGGGACCTGACGCAAATCCAGCTTGGATCGCGCCATAGCCGACCCCAACACCCTGCATGACGACGTTGTTGGCGATGGTGACAGCATAGTTAAAATCAAGATGCGCACCATCACTGATGGTCAGCGTGCCATAGGCATTGCCATTCCCGGAATCGGGGCCACCCAGCGTAGCCGTGGCGCTATTGATGACAATGGAGCCTTCACTGATCGTGGTGTTACCTGTGTAGGTATTGGCTGCATTGAAGCTCAGGCCGCCGGTGCCGGTTTTCACCAACGATCCGCTGCCGCTGACCACGCCACTCCAGGTGGCATAGGTGGAAGCACCCACCTCGATCGTGCTGTTGCTGGCCAGGACAATAGCGTTGGTGCCTGTCATGCCCGCGGTCACCCGCAGCGTTCCACCACTCATGGTCAGGGTGCCAGAACCCAGATGCGAGGCATTGGAAATGCTGAGCTTGCCGTCAGAAACGGTGGTCCCGCCGCTATAGGTGTTGCTGCCGCTGCCAGCACTCAGAACCAGGGTGCCACTACCGGTCTTGGCCAGGCCACCGCTGCCTGTGATGGCCCCCGACAGGGTCAGTTGATTGTTGTTGGTGGCAATGGTCGCATTGCCATTCAGGATCAGACTGTTGCCCAGCGTGATGGTACCAGCCGTCCCCAGGGTGGGGAGTTGCAGGGTGCTGCCGCTAGCCAGAGTAATCGAGCCGGTATTGGCCTGCCCGGCAGCAATGGCGCTGCTACCGATCTGTAAGGTCCCTTTGCTGACAAGGATATTGCCTGCAAAAGTGGAGGAATTGCTGCTGTTGGTAAGTGCTACCGCATTGCTGTCAGCGGTATTGGCGATGGTCAGGGTTGTGCCCGCCGCCGACGTAATCTGGCCGGACAGGGTATAGCTATTCCCGCTATTGCCCAATGTGCCGCCGTTGCTGCCAATGCTCAGCGCATTATCGATGGTCGTGTTGCTCGTGACCGACAGCGCACCGCCATTCAGGGTGACGGTACCAGCCAGCAGATTGGCATCGGACGCAACCGAGACCGTCCCGCCCTGCAGGGTCATGGTGCCGGTACCCGTCTGTGTCCCCGACAAGACCAATGTACCAGCCCCGGTCTTAACCAGATTGCCAGCCCCGGCAAAGGCGCTGCTGATGGTGGCTTTGTCGCCGCTGCCATTTGTAATGGTCAGGGAGTTTCCGGTCCCAATGGTCATGGTGCTGCCGGCGATAGTCAGCTCATTGGCTCCATCCAGGTCCAGCGTATCGCCAGCACCGGCGGTCACCCCACTCGCAAGTGTAATGTTCGACTTGTCGGCCAACACCACCTTGATGGTGTCCACCCCTGTCTGTGTCACACCCCGCGCCAAAGCCTCGCGTAGCGAGAAGCCGTCCTTCCCGTCGCCATCGGCATCATCGCTTGTATTATCCACGTAAATCGTGCTGCTGGTCACGGTGACGTCACGCGACGTCGCACCATTACCAGCGTCCGTAGCCGTGAAACGGATAATGGCATCGCCATAGGGCGTGTCATTGCTGTAACCGATAGACCGGACAAGCGCCTGTACCCGCGCATCCGTGCCATTGGCGTCAAAGGTAAAGCTCAACGTGCCGGTGGCACTGGTATAGGTCCAGGTGCCAAACTGTGTCGCCCCGTCGGACACCGTACCGTTGCTGTTGGCCCCCTTAGCAATGCTGCCCGTGAAGCTCAACCCCGAACCCGTCAGCAGGCTGAACACATCATTGGCATTACCATCCGCTGTGCCCGTCCCGGTCACGCGGTTGATCGTCAGGCTACCGCCATTCCAGGCATCCTCCGGATCATCAAGCGTCGCACCTGTCGTCGCCAGCCCATTCGCCGCATCGGCAAGGGTCACCGTATTGCCGGTCCCGGCATCGCTGCCATTCAGATCCAAATCAGGCGGACGGTTGCCCAGAATCGTGATGTCGTTACCAGTGTCACCAGCCAGGTTCAGAAGGTAGGCGCCGCTGACGGTAACATTCGATGCCAGCGCCGTGCTGTTATCAGTGACCGCATCCGAACCATCATTGGCAATCAGCGTGATGGTGTTGTTGCCCAGCGAATAGCTGTTCAGCGCCGTTACAGTCATCGTGCTGTTGGTGCCAAGCTCTACAGCACCTAGAACCACGATCTGATCGAAATCCGTCCCAGCCGTGTCTTTGCCCTTGATCTCGAAAGCCGCTGTACCGGCCAGAGAGAGATTACCGTTGATGGTCAGCTTGCCAATACCATCGTTGGTCCCGGCAACACCGGGATTGATGGTACCAATGACGGTCATGGTGTTTGTTGAGTTGGTGGCAAAGATGCTGCCCGTGCCCCCAATCGTGCCGCCGGTATTCACCGTCACGCCACTGGTCGCACCCAGCGATCCGTTGACGATCAGGGTCCCGCCATTGCTCACAGAGGTAGCCCCCGCGAAGGCGTTGGTCCCAGACAGGACCAGGGTCCCGGCGCTCACTCCCAAATCGCCTGTCGCGGTATTGTTCCCCGACAGGATCATGGTTCCTGCACCGGTCTTGCTGATACCAGAATTATTTCCACTGATGACGCCGGAGACGGTGAGAGTGCCCGAGGTCACCGCATAAACTGTATCCGCCGTCAAGGCTATGGTGCCGCTGATCGTTCCCGAGGTCCCCGCAAACCGGATGGCCCCGGTGTTTGAGCTACCAAGACCGCCGACCGTCAGGTTCTCCGCCAGCGTCACACCGTCGCCGACCCCCAGGCTGGCACCACTGCTGACCGTGGTGCCAGCCGTCGTGCTGCCCAGGGCGTTGTTGTGATTGGCAAGCAGGTAACCGACCGATACCGTGGTGGTGCCGGTATAGGTATTGTTGCCGTCCAGTCGTAGAGTGCCGCCACCGGCCTTGGCCAGATTGCCGCTGCCGCTGACCACACCGCTGATCACCAGGGTACCGGAGCCGTTGGTTGTACTGATCGTGGGGTTGGCGGCCAGGGCCACCGCACCCGACAGGGTTGCCGTACCGCTGGTCGTGTAGGACAGCGTCCCCGACAGGCTGATATCTTCGGCAATCGTAACCGCACTGCCGATCGCCAATGTGGCACCGCTGGCGACGCTGGTGCCGGAAGTGCTGCCGCTGGCCCCCAGCGCGTTGGCACTGGATGCCGTCAGCGTACCGGCATTGACCGTTGTCGTCCCGGTATAGCTGTTGTTGCCCGACAGGGTGAAGGTCCCTGCACCCTCCTTACGGATGCCACCACCGGTGCCCGAGATCGTCCCGCCGAATGTGGTACTGGCCCCCCCCCCACCCGTCGTCAGTGTGTACGAACCCAGAGTGACGGCAGCGCTGTTATTACTACTGGTCAGCGCCTTGATCGTATTGTCTTCTGTCAGGGCCAGGGTGGCCCCTGCCTCGACAGTCACCCCTGAACTGGTCGACAGGGTGCTGCCGCTCTGGCTAAGCGTCAGGGTTCCGCCAGACACCTTGGTTGCACCCGTAAAAGTATTAGTCTCCGTCAGGGTCAGGTTGCCGCTGCCAGTCTTGGTAAAGCCACCCGCCCCACCGATCACCCCGCCAAACGTTGTGTTGGTAGATGAGCTGACAGTCAGGGTTTGGCCGCTGCTGATCGAAATCTCTGTCGTAGCCGTACTGGACCCGGAAATGGCACCGATGGCTTCACTGTCCGAAACCGTCAGGGCACCAGAGCCGGAGAAGGTAATCGCCGAGCCATTGCCGATGGCGTTGCCACCAGACACGGCCAGCGTGCCCGCGGTTAGGTCCCAGTCGCCGGAATGGCTGTTGCTCGTGTTGGAGACAGTAAGCGTCCCCGCCCCCGCCTTGATGATCTTACCGCTGCCGGACAGCCCGCCCGACAGGGTGACGGAACCTGAATTGGAGATCGTGGACGTGCTAGCAACCGCGATATTGTTTCCAATCGTCGTCGCAGTACCCGTGTCCAGCGTACCTCCATCCAGCGTCACTGAGCCCAAGCCAAGGCTGTAGTCATTTGACGTGGCGGAAACTGTACCCTCTTTGATGGTCAGTGTACTGTCCCAATCGCCATTATCGGCCGACAATGTCAACTTGCCATCACCGGTCTTGACCAAGGCTCCGCTGCCTTGGAGTTTGCCGGTCAGGGTTAAATGTCCGCTGCCGGTCTGGTTAATGGTAGCAGTTGTATTCTCGTCACTGATGACAATATTATTATCAATGGTAATAACGCTGGTGGTGGTGGTAAAGACAGCACCATTACTGAGGTTCACCTCACCACCGCCAAGGTTGTTGTCGGAGCTGACTTGCAGCGTCCCGGCGGTGGCGGTGATTTTATTCAGGCCAGTGTTACTATCATTGTTGGTACCACCAAGCTCCAAGGTGCCAGCACCGGTCTTCTCAAGTGTGGACACATCCGAACCGTTATCGGCCAAATTAGAATTGATGATCAGCCGGTCGCCGGCCGCGACATTCACACCAAAGTTAGTGCCCAGGGTCAGTTGCTGGCCCGTAATGGTCAGGGTGCGGGCGTCCGTATCACTATCCATCAGCAGGGTCACACCGCTGCGGACCGGATACGCACCACCTAGGGTAATGGTACCCTGCAGATTGCTGGCAAATCGGATCGTGACGGCTGTCGCGCCATCGCTGATAGCGGCGTCCGCATGATACAGCGCCTCGCGCAAGTCGAGGCCGCCGCCATCGACAATATTCTGCGAGACAGTACCTGCGGGGCTCGAACTATCAATAGCCGTCACCGTTACGATCAGGTCATTGGTGACGGTGATGCTCAACTGCTTCGCAAAGGTCGCATTCCCGCTATCCGTCGCCTGCACCCGGATGCTGTACGTTCCGACGCTCAGGGCATCATTGCCCACACTTAGCTCACCGTTACTGATCGTGAACTTGGCATTGTCGGTATCGCCCGTCCCACTGACCAACGTGAAACTATGGGTGTCGCCCATATCGACATCGGTTGCGGTCAGGGTACCGACGGTGGAATTGGTACCGCTCAGGATGCTGACGCTGTTGTTCGACAGGGTAATGCCGGTGGGCGCATCGTTGACAGCGGTGATGGTAACGGTGCTCGCAACGGAGAGGCTGGTTGTGTCCACCCCGCTATTGCTGGTGCCGCCACTATCCTTGACAGAGGTCAAGGTAACGGTGCGTGTGCTGCCGCTAGGGCTTTCGCTGCTGTTCTTGTAAGACAGCGCGTTGATATAGCCCGCCCAGTTCGCCGTGCTTGCCGTCTTGCTCAGGGTCACAGTAGCGGTGCTGCCCGAGACCGTAATCGCATAGCCGATACTGCTGCTGGTGGTGGTGCCGGTGGTGCCATTGGTCAGGGCTATCTCCTGACCGTCTAGGGTCAGGATCTCGCTGCTGCCATTCGCTAGGTTGGCGACGGTCAGGACCGTCTGGACGATGCTGTCCGCCGCCTCCACTGTGCCAAATGTAGCCCCGCTGAATAGGGTGACCGCGGCTTGATTCTCCGTATAGGTGGGATTGGCCGCTGTGGCAGTCAGGGTTGGTGCGTCATTGACACCTACCACTGTCACGGTGGAACTGATCAGCGCGCCTGTAGTGGTATCCTGGCCGCTGTTGGCTGTACCACCATCATCTTTGATGGAGGTGATGGTCACTACCCGATTGCTGCCGGTGGTCGGCTCCTGACTGCCGTTATAATAGCGGAACCCGGCCAGATAGGTATTCCAGTTTGCTACAGTCGCCGTCTTGGTCAGCGTGACAGTCGCCGTAGTGCCAGTCACGCTGACGGAATAGCCGATACTGGCGGTGCCGGTGGTGCCTGTTGTCCCATCGACCAGGGAAATATGGGTCTGGTCGATGCCCACTGTATCGAGATTGCCATCGGCGATGTTCGTTACGGTAAACTTGATCTCAGTGATGTTTTGCCCGGTCTCAGTCGACAGGGTCAGGCCAGTAAACAGGTCACTGCCCTGCGCTGCTCCTTCCGTGAAGGTCGGATTGGCTCCGGCACCCGCGCTGATGGTCGGCGCATCATTGACGGCAGTGACGGCAATCGTGCGGGTGGCGGCGGAACTGGCATTACCCGCCCCATCGGTCAGGGTAAAGCTGACCGTGCGGTTCGCCGTCCCCGGATTATCGGAGGTGTTGTCGTAACGGATGGCAGCGATAGTGTCCTGAATATTCTGGGCCGTCGCCGTGCTGAGGAAACTGATCGTCCAGCTTGAGCCGTTCGTGACATTGTCTTCCGTCACCGTGCCGATATTGGTGGTGCCGGAGCGCAGATCGGTGCCGCTGATGTTGATACCGGTGTTGGTGCCGGTGGGCAGGGACAGACGGTCCGCTGCCTCGTTATTGGTGGTAATCTGCACGGCCAGCGAGGCCCCGCCGGGCGACAGGGTCTCCGTCAACGTGGCCGAACCGGCGATGGCCGAGGCGGTGCCGTTTTCGGTATAGGAGAAGGCTGTGCCATTGGGGATCGTCACCGTCGGCGCGGTCGTGTCGATGGTGATTGTCAGCCCAGAAGACGCCGCCGAGACATTGCCCGCCGCATCAGTCGCCTTGACGATGATCGTGTGGGTGCCTTCGGAGAGCGCGGAAGCGGTGATCTGTGCCTTACCCGAACCGTTGGCCGTCAGGGTACCTATCACCGTCGTGCCGTCAGTGTCATAAAGCGTCAGCGACGCGTTGGCCTCGGTGGAAATGTTGAAGGTCGGTGTGGTGTCGTTGGTGATGTTGTCAGAGCTGGAGGAACCGCTGTCAGTGCCAGCCGTCATGTCCGGCGTAGACGGCGCATTGGGGGCGGTGGTGTCGATGATGATCGCCTTATTCGCGCCTAGCGAATTGGTGGCACCAGGGGTGGCCAGCGTTAGCAGTGCCGTCGCCCCGCCGCTGGTGGCGACAATGGTGCCTCCGTTCAACGCCAACGCCGAAGTGGAGATATAATCCAGATCGGCCGAGGTATCGCCCGCCTGCACTGTATAGGTGAAGGTCAGGGTGCTGGAGCCGGAACCGCTGGCATAGTTCACGACACGATCCGTCGTGCCGGTCTCCAGGGTCAGTTGCGGCGTACCGGTCACCGTCACCGCCTCGCTGAACGTCACCTGAATCGAGACGGTGTCACCCGCATTGTAGGAACCGTCATTGGTGGAGGAGGTGACACCGGTGACGGTGGGGCCGGCGGGAACGGATGCCGTTCGGAAGCTGATACCAGTCGAATCGCGCATCGCCACCGACGTGGCATTGTTCGTACCGCCATCAACACTGGCCGTAAAAGCACCCGCATCCACCTCGATATAGATATTGGTGTCGGCGGGCAAATCGGACGGGTCGATGGTGACGCGGCTGCCGGAAACCGTGACCGACGATCCAGCGACGTCGATGGTCTGGATCAGGCTGTTGGTGGTGGCGTTATAAATGTGGACATTGCCGGTGCCCTTGCCGATGGTGGAGCCGAAATCCAGAACAATGTTGGTGCCCACGGCCACGTTGACGGCACCGTCCAAGGGACGTGATTGGCCAATGAATTGGAACTGGGTGGCACCATATTCGTAGGCGCCAGCATCCGGATTGCCGACATTGCGCAGGAAGCCGCGCTGGTCGGTGGTGGGCGCGCCTGTGCTGGTGCCGAGATTGGTCGCGCTGCTGCTGGAGCCGATGGCCCTGGTCTGCGTCGGACCGCCGCTCGCCGCGACTCCGGACAGGCCTGGCGCTGTGGTCGTATTGCCTGTTGCTGTGTCAGCGCCCTGCACCACACCGACGACGTTATTTGTCACGATCGCCGTCTGGACGGCATCGAGAGTACCTGACAGAAGGTCATCAAAACGCAAAACTACGTCAGTACTGGAAGTGCCATAGATAATAGAGTTTTTAATTGTAAAATTGTCACTATTTCCATCGGTATTACTATACAGCATAAGTTGGAGATTGTTGGGATGACCTGTAACATTATTTGAAATTGTCGAATTAATTACCTGAACAGTATACGCAGCGCCAGGTGCGTCCCCAAATTCAGACTGAGGGCCATTGTTGGTTGTCGGGAATATATTATTGGATATTGTTGAGTTTTCAATGAGTATACTCCCGCCGTCAACCCAGTCATTATTCTGGAAGAAAAACGCTACGCCACCGGCAGCGAAATTAGCGCCTGTAATTTCGCTGCGGCGGATAGTCAAATTAACAGCTGATGTTGAGAATGCGATCTGGGAGCCATTTGCCTGACCTGACGAGATTCCTGCCGTACTCATATTGATGAAGCGGGAATCCTCAATCAAAACAGACGAACCCGTAAAGTAATAAGGAAGCGCTACATTGTCGAATGTCGAATTAATGATCGAAAGTATGGGGCCGACGGAAGATGGCTGGAAAGAAGGATCATAAAGACTGATGCCGACACCCAGGTAAGTCGTAGAGTTAATATCATTCTCCAATCGGACATTGGATAGAATGATGTTAGAGACAACCAAATTTTCACTGGAAAGTATGACGCCATTAATCGAATTGGTGTCAAGCATGTTCCCGAACTTGTTCAGAGTCAAACCTTCAAGGCGGACTGTGCTGAACGTAGCGTCGTTGCCGTCGTTGATCTGAACAAATCCAATATCGCCGGTCCCATTATCGTCTGTGTCGCCATCAATGGTGATGACATCGGCGCCGGGCCCGCGAACAGAGAGACTACCGGTGATGGTCGGCAGAGCCGATGACAGCTGGATGGTGCCGGACAGGCTGGATTTGAACACGATGGTGTCCGCACCGGCATTCTGATTCGACCAGTGGATGGCCTCGCGTAGGCTCAACCCGCCGCCATCGGCAGTGTCGGCGGCGAGATCGGCACCGACACTCGCGTCGTTACCGCTGTCCAGCAGGGTGGTCACCGTGTAGATCGTACCGGTGGTGTCAGCGGATACGGATATCGTGGCCGTGCTTGCGGTTGAGGTGCCACCATCGCCGTCAGTCACTGTGAAGCTGACCGTGCGGCTAGTATTGGCCGTGCTGCTGGTGGCATAGGTGATGTTGGCCATCAGCGCGGCCACAGCCGTCGGCGTGGCGCTGCTGTTGAATGTCACCACCAGATTGCTGCCGTTGCCACCGGTAAAGGTGCCGATGGTCGTGCCACCATAGGTAACATTGGCTCCGCTGACCCCGATCAGCCCAGCACTAGTCCCCTGGTTACGGATGCTCAGCGTATCGGTACCCGCGACTGCGGTGATCGCTACGGTCAGGGTGCCAGTATCGAAATTGGCGCTGTCCGTGTCGGTGACCGACACCAACGTTCCTTGGTCGATAACCCTCGCCCCACTGCTGGCTGTATAGGCTAACGCGTCACTGCTTAGATTGGCTATGGTGGGGGTGGCGTTGACCCCGCTGACCGTGATACCGTTGCTGGCTACATCGGCAATGCTACCGCCGGTAATCGGCCCATTCCAATCGTCGGCGGCAGCGATGTTATAGGTGGTACCACCAACCGAGGAGGTGCCATTGGCATTCAACAGGGCATCTACGGCGGTCTTGGTGCCACCGGACAGGGTGACGGTAAAAGTGGTAGCGTCAGTGATTTCGACAGCACCGGTCAACGCCTGGGTGCCGCTCGCCTGGCCGGTAATTGTCAGCTTGGTAAGGTCGATATCGTTACTGGAACCAGGTTGACGCACCAGATTGGTGCCGGTCACGGTCAGAACACCTGTCGATGCATCATAAGTCGACGATGTGATAGTCGGTGTCTGGGTGTTGCTGACCGTCACGCCGTTGCCGGTCAGGTCGGCATTACCCGTCCCATGCCAATCCGCCGCCGCTGCAAGATTATAGGTGGTGGACCCTGCGGACGAGGTACCATCCTTGTTCAGCAGCCCTTCGACATTGATCTGATCGGTGGCGTTCAGGGTAATACTGAAACTGGTCGTGCTGCTGGCGGTGATGGCACCGGTTTCGGTCAGCGTATAGGTGCTGCCACCCTGGCCTGTCAGAGTCAGCTTGGTCTCATCAATCGAACCGCCGTTGGTAAGGTTGGTGCCGGTGACTGTCAGGACATTGGTAGAGGCGTTATAGGTAGCGGAGGTGACGGTAGGGGTGGGCGACGTCGTCGTCAGGTCGACCTTCGTCACCGACGCCTGATTGTTGCCAGCGGTATCGGTGGCGACGAAATAAACGTCGTAGGCGGTGCCAGACGACAGGCCGGTGACGGCGCTGAAGCTGGGCGTAAAGGGGGCGGTTGAGGCGGTGGCATTACCACTCGCCAGCGCTGTGGTGCCGCCGGCATTCTGCCCCGCCTTCACCTGCGCCACCGACGGCGCCGTGGCCCCGTCGGCCACGACGACGTAATAGACCGTACCGGCCTCGTTCAGGCTGGCGGAGGGGGTGAAGCCTGAGGTTGTCGCACTGCCCGCCGCGGCGGCCACGTCGAAGGTGGGGGCGGTGGTGTCGGCGGCACCTCCGAGATCGAAAACGACCGAGCCGCTCCTCGCCTGGAAAAGTGATATAGTGACCGTGTTCGAAGCAGCGCTGATCGATCCCGTAGTCGTTCCAGAACCGGAACTCATTCCGGTAGCATTGGAAAGAGTATTATTTCTCGTAATGGTAGTATATTCCGCAAGAGCGCCCGATGAAAATTGAATATCAAATGGTGCATTTACCAAATTTTGATCCTGACTTCCAATTGTAATTGTTATTCTTCCAATTGACGGGTCAATATCCACTGTAACGCCGCTCACCTGAATAGAAGATGCACTTGTAAATTCAACTCCGCTATCAATATTTACCCAACTGGAAGCAAGGAATTCTGGGTCGCCAAATCCATAGGGGTCGTAAATGTAAAGTCTGGCCTGTGCTCCGGTAAGCGACAAGTGGTGGTCGTATTCTTGCTCACTAAGGAAATTAGTCTCGATCGTCCCCGTGGATTTCTCAAGATCCCAGTCGCCGTTGAGCAGGCTGCTTCCAGTCAGGTCGTTGGACGCCGCGACATCCGCTCCGCTCAGGTCGGCGACCTGGGCGATGAACGCCTGTCCGTCTCCGGTGGCCACGTTACAGCCGTAAAGCAGCAGGTCGCCGTTCTCCGTCAGCGCCGCTCCCACCGACGTCAGATCGGTGGCTCGCGCCCCGGCCGTGGCGGTGTCGAGTATCAACGTGCCGAGCCGGACTACCCCCTCGGCCCCGTGACTCAGCACATGGATGGCGTCATAGCCGGACTTGCCCTCAGCCCAGGCAGCCATCTGGGCCAACCCATCTTGGTCGGCATCCAGCAGTACCACCTCAATCCCCGGGGAAATACCATCGCGCAGCACCTGCCAATCGACGACGGACGTGTCAATGAACGCCACCTCCTTGTGGGGTGCGTCGGTTACCGGGGATACGTTGTCACTGGACAGGCGGGACAGAAGGTCCGCCACCGGATCGGCATGGTCTGCAGCCAGCGCCTGCGCTGTCGTATCCTGTTCCACCGACACCGCCGTGGCCACCATGGCCGCGTCGAACATCATCCGTGGTTCCAGGGCCAGCACCGTTGACGAACGAAGGGAACGCTTAGCACGCGGCTTGGTGGAGCTGACCTTGGACATTCACATCCCCCCGATGAAGCAACCGACATCCCTGTCGACTGTTCAAATTTACCATTCAGGTCAAGCATATATTGCAATATCAATGCATTAACACTCGATCTGACAGTCAATCATAACATAAGCAAGTGAGAGTTGTGAACAATCTGGTTCTCTCTGGCTGGATGGCGCACCAACGCCATGCCACGGGACGCGCGAGCCCACCTGATGGCCGGTCGAGCCTCTCTGGCGTGCTCCGTCAGAATAGTATTGCTTCGGTGAATGGATCGATGAATGCAATAGTATTCATCGATGTGCCGACCGCCAGATGCGCTTAGCCCGTGTGTTTATCAGGCCCACCGTGAAGCTGTCTCATTGCCGGGCCAAACAGGGGCCAGCTCAATTCGCCAAAAAACAAACAGCCTGAGACTTATATTTTATCGTTTCCGCTATGCAGATTTTGGGTGTATTTATATCCAGACTCTGCCATCTTTCCGTTTTCTGTATATATGACATCTGGTGGGATTGTGGGGGGGCGGCAACGGCCTAGTCCTCATGATGCATCCTTTTGATCCTCACCTATCACGGGGTTTCAGTTGCCAGCGCCTTTCTCCGACGGCTTGACCGGGCGGTAGGTTACGTGCCCTCGGTTGCACGCGGCAGCGGTCGCAACCGCCCCCTTTCTCCATCCGTCTCACTCAACAGGTACCAGCATAATTCTGATAAAAGGAAGCGAACCCATGCGTAAGATGTTCCGTTCCGCTCTTTTCGGTGCGTCGGCCGCCGTCGCTGCGGCTATTGGCCTTGCCACACCGGCCGCCGCCTGCAATAGCGAGCCTTATATCGGTACAATCTGCACCTTTGCTTTTGACTGGTGCCCCCGTAATTACATACAGGCCGATGGCCGGACCTTGGCGGTAAGGGAATATCAGGCGCTGTTCGCGTTGATCGGATTCCGCTATGGCGGCGATAATTCGAGCAATTTTGCGATCCCCGATCTGCGTGGGCGCAGCGCGATCGGCACGGGCACGGGGCCTGGCCTCCAAAATATCGCCATAGGGGCAAAGGTGGGGCAGCAGCAACTGACGCTGCAGTACACCCAAGTGCCGCTGTACCCGCATACCCATACAGCGACGTTTACGGGCACGGGCGGCGGCGGTTCGGGACCGCTGGCGGCCAGTGGCACGCTCACCCTGCCCGTCACAGGCACAACAACCGGTCAGACACTGAGCGGAAATGCCAGCCTTCCGGTCACGGCGGATGCGAAGATCGGGACGTCTACGCCGGCAGGGGGCACTGCGACACTGTCCAATAATGTACCCCTCAAGACCGCCACGGGACCAGCAGCCCAAATCTACGCTACGGGAGGCGCAAACAACGTGACTGTCGGTCCGGCCGGCGGTGTCACGGGTACGGCGAGTGGCCCCCTTAACGGCGTTACGGTCAGCAATGGCACCATCAGCGGTACAGCCACGGGAAATGTCAGTTTGCCCGTCACCGGTGCCACCGGCATCACCGGCGGCACTGTCACAGTCAACCAGGCGTCTGCCCCGGCTACCCAACCAGTTTCAACACAATCCCCAGCTCTGGGTCAGACCGTGTGCATTGCCGCCAATGGTCTGTACCCTGACCGGCCGTAACGTTGCGCCCGATTGAGGGCTATTTCTAAGCTCGCGGTGTGTACAAAGGTGGCCCCGCATGATCGGACAGCTTGGCGGCAGGAATACGCTAATCCGGTTGTCGTTACGCCACCACTTTGTTGTATGAGCCTGTTGACGATCCTGCCGGGGTTAACTCCGGCAGGATCGTCAAGCCGGTTTGATGATATGCTTCGTCAGGTGTCCGGCCTGGGAAGCTCTGTCCGGGCGAGACGTTGTTCAAATCCCTTCTTCACTGAAGCGGCAAGGCTATCCGGGAAATCCTGAGGCATTCGGGCGCATGCCTCAACAAATGCAACTTCCCTGATATTGGCGACCTCCTGGAACACTGTCTCCACCTGCGAACGGGAAAGGCCGGCCGCCAAACCCGTTTCGAGGAAATGGCACCCGAAGATGTCCCCGACCCGGTAGTGACGATTCTTACCGACACGCATGGCCAACGTCATCTGCTTGGATTGGATATGCCCAGCGTCGAGGCCGGGCTGAACCGTCAAAACATCGTAGAGCGGCGTCATCGTGAACCGGCCGCCCGGCGTCAGGGCGATACTGAAGTTCTTCGTGTGGCAGTCGGTCGCCCCAATCAACCAGAACAGCACATGGGCCTTGAAGAAGGTGAACGGGTTCCATAGGGGGCATCGCTGGCCTGCAAAAGCCGCGTGATCTCGACGATTCCCGGACCGCCCTCGCTTTGATACTTGCGTACTGGCGGACTGGAAAGTGCCTGGCAGCAATCCTCCTGCAGCAAGCGGATCAGGCGGCCATCTTTTGTCCACGGCCGATCAAATCACTCCACTACCAGCGTCTTGATCCCGCTGAATGTGATGATCTCTGTGTGTGCCACGGGCGACCCGAAGGCCTCTAGCAACCTCAGACAGAGATGCTCATTATCTACGCTGTCCGACAAATCCATCCCGTTGGGTAGGGTGCCGATTGGAGGGGGCAGGATATGTGTGGTTGGCGTCATGCCAATCGGCTTTATCCACCGGCCTTAGTGCCACAGTAGCGCTGTCTTCTCCTGCGCGCCTGCTACGGAAATTCGGAATTGGCTGTCGCGGGGAAGGCCCAGCGGTGTGCGGTGTAGGTCCGCCAACATGGCCCCAACCTCTTCTTCCGACAGGGGCGTGCCTGAGATAGGGTTCGTTGCTACCGGTTCTTCGCCATCGGGCAGGAATTGCAACGCCCCGACGCAGTCGTGTAGCGCGACCTGTTATCCGGCGTGGAAAAGTGGCTCTGACGCAGTTTTGGTGAAGAGCCTTTCTACCCTGCACCAATGACGCGGGCTTGGAGCAGGTCGAGTTTTCCGCGGCCATACATCTGGCGTTTGACGAGTTTGAGCTTGGTTATCTGGCCTTCGGTTTGGCCATTTGACCATGAGGAAGTGATAGCCTCCTCCACAGCGGCCCGATCCTTGACGATGCCATTGGCGAAAGACGCCACCATGGATGGGCTTGCCCGTTCCAGCCAGGGGGCCAAGTCAGCCAGCGATCGGCGCCGGATCATGCCCTGGAAATCGGCGATGATGGTTCTGGCATCGACAAGGGTCGGGACCCCCTTTTCAATGGCGGCAACCAGGACAGTCTCAGCCTTTGTCAGCGCATCGCGACCCAAGGTCATGAGCCGGGCGATGATCCGGGCGGATGGGGTCCGTTTGAGGACCTCTGCCCCCATCTGGTCCGCCCGGCGCCGGCGGGTCGCCCATTCCGTGACGACGCGTAGCGAGCCTTGGAAACCCTCCTCCCTGAGCCGCCGCCAAAGTTCGGTACCGTTGCGATGCCCCGCCTGCCATTGTTGGTCGAGCCAGGGAAGATGCAGTTCCAGGGAATTTTCTCTTGTCCGGAAGATGTCGGCGCCCTGACCCCGGAGGATTTTACGCACCAGCCCTCGGCTGTGGCCGGTCCGGCGAACGATCTCCTTGATGGGGATGCCCTCATTGGCCAGGCGCTGGACCACATTGTTGGTATCCTCACGCCGCAGATATCCTTCGTACTGCAAGCGCTCTGCCCCGACGACGAACCACCCGCAACAAGGTGTCGTTGCTCACCGGTAGCATCAAGCGACGGGCCAGTGCAGCAGCCGGACAACCTCCCAGCGCCAGACCCAGATGGTGGATAATCTGATCCAACCGCGCCGTCCGGCGGGCCCAAGGCGCCAGAACCTTGGGATCGAAGCGCTCTGTGAATACGCGGCGCCCGCAGAGCACGGCATCGCAGAAGAACCGGCGGGCCCGCAGCACAAGCTCAACACGCCGACCGGTTGTCGGCAGGTTCGCCAGCCGCCGATGATATCGGCTATGGATCCGACCAGACCGCGTTCCGCATCCGGGACAGGCGCTCATCGCCGTGACCGGGCTTATGGTGAGCCGCACCATTCCATCATCGTCGGTGATGTCCTTGATGGCCATGCCGGCAACGTCGAACATTGAGTGTGGTAAGCCTGAGCGCATCATGCTGATCCCTATGGAAAACGCACTCCAGAGGAATCCCGAATTTCATCAAAATTGAGTTAGAGCCAAACTTCAATGCCGATTGACAACCTAGTTTGCAGAGCGATGGTATAGATAGATACCGTTGCAGAGCGGTGGTAATAAATGTAGAGGCTAGACGCTAAGTCGGCTTAACGTGAAAATAGCTGGTGTCAAACACAGGCATGGCAATGAATAGCGCGCGTGCGCGCTATTCATTGCCATGCCTGGTGCTATGGTAGTGAGTCAAGTAACTACCATGCTCGGTATCAACGATTGATTTCCATACGGAACTGACCCATGCACCCATTCTCCCGTCGCGTTGAGCAGCGGGGGCACTGCCCTTCAAAAGCCCAATCCAGTTCGACAGCGTGCCTCTCGAGCTGGCAGCATAGCCAACCAATCGCTCTCCACTTTTTCAGGGCAAGTCCAGTCAACCGAGGATGCGATGACTATGTCAGCGCAGGTAATCCGGTTGGATACCCGTCGAAAGCGTATTCGTTCAGGAACTGCCTGCGCCAGAGGAACCTTCGATCGACCTCGGCAAGCCCGGCCTCGTCGCATGCGCTGATCCAGCTTTCGCAGATCAACGTGACCTGGCCGTCGATGATCCCCCGGGCCTCTGCGTCGCTGAGAAGGAACGTCGGCGCGGCCCGCCGGCAGGTTTCCAACAGGCTGCGTCTGTCGTCTGCATGCATGAGCATGGCCTGTCCCGCCTCCCGACCGGTCCGCGCCTGGGGACAGATGTCGTAGGCTGGGGTGAGCGTCAGGTGCCTGCCGTCCCAGAACGCGGCGTGGTTTCGGGCATGGTCGTCGGTGTTGCCGACCAGGACATTGAAGACCATGCGTCCGAAGAGCTCACGCAAGGTCGCCTGGGGGGCTGTGAAACGGGCCCTTACGCTGTCGGCAAGGTCGGGATAGGCGGCGTAGCGGGCCTCCATCTCCGACAGGCCAAGGACCGTCAAGGCGGATACTAAGGCGCGGCGGGTCCATCCTCCATCGACCTGCTGTCGGTCGAAGCGGCGGACCAGCAGGACATCCTTGCCGTTCGACTGGACCAGCCTCACTGGCGCCACGTCCAGGCCGACCGCTGCTGCAAGGCGCATGGCGACGAACTCGGCCTTCACCACCGCATACGTGTCGTTGGTAGCCGAGAACTTCGCTATGTATTTGCCGCCCTCGTCCTCGAGGAGGGCCTTGGGTCGCGCGCCGCCGATGGAACTGCCGTGGAACAGGGCCTTCTCCAATCCAGCCGGGATGGGCTCGCCCCGTTGGACCCTCTCGGCGGCTTCCAGCAACTCCTCCAGCGTGGCGTTCTCCTGCTCCCGCGGTTCATAGCTGCGGGGGGACGACTGGAAGTCCAGCGCGCCGATCCTGTCGGAGCCGGAATGGAGCATGTATGTCAGTTCATCGAACTCGACCGCTTGGGCAGCGTCGCCGCGTAGGCCCGTCAGGCGGTTGATGATGACGCGGCGGCCCCAGGCGTCGGGCGACCCGTCGCGTAGGCAGCCGGCCATGTCCAGCGGCGCCTTCGGCACCTGGGCGCCGGCTCTCAACGGGAGGTCCGGCATTAACAGCGGAACAGCATCGGAACGGGCGAGGTATGACTGGCCGTAGTTGAAGACATAGAGGTTGCCCTCGCGGGCGATCCTGCCGGCAACCACGGGGTCCGTGGCACCCGGCAGCCAGGTCCAGACGAACGCCTCGTCGACTGCGGCAAGGCCAGGCCGGTGCTCAGAAGTCATCCTTCACCTCCGTGCGTGGGCGGCGAACCGACTGGGGCAGGAGGGCAAGCTTGTCCTGGACCCGCTCCATCTGCCGCTCCATGGCCCCGGCCTCCGCCACGAACAAAGGTACGCCGACGAGGGTTGCTGCCTCGAAGACCAATCCGACCTCCACCTTGGATCCGCCCTTTTCGATCAGTTGGAGGGTGCTCCTTGCTATGCCGACCCTCTCGGACAGTTCAGCCTCGGACATCCCGCGCTGTTTGCGCGCCAGGCGAATCTGTGCGCCCATAAGGGCCAGTGCCTCGATTGTCGCACGGGAATAGGTCCTCGGCTTCGTCTGCATGGAATCTGTCCTTTTGACCGATATGGCAATCATAAAAAGATTTGATGACTGATATGTCGGTCAATAACATGATCTCTCTGATGCCTCAACCAATATGCACCCGGTCAATTCGCACTGCCTGGGCCGGCCGTGGGAAATCGCTCTCGGTATCCGGAATGATAGATTCCGGCATCCATAAGGTACCTATAATTGTTGCACGACCGTGACGCCGAGGCTGGCGGAACGGCGCGATGGAGAAGACGGCATGCTGCTTGACGAGATCATCAACCGACTGGTCGGCGACATGCCCTTGTCGAGGGCAGAGCTGGCAGGATTGATGGAAACAGCCGTTTCCAACGCGGCAGGGATTACACCGGCCGTGATCGGGGTGATTGGAAAGGCAACCGCCGGCGTCTATCTCCTGCCCAGGCAGCAGATGCTCCTCCATGTCGGCCTCCAAGTGCTGGCCGCCGGACGCGAAGCCCAAGCCTGCGGGCCGTTCCTCCAGCTCCTGCGGCGACCACAGGACGAGCTGGACCGCCTGCTGGGCGAGGGGTGCGTCGAGTTCGCCACGGGCGTGATTCTCGGGCTCTGGGATGGCGACGCAGACGCTCTGTTTGCGCTGGCTTCCGACGGCGCGGCGTCCGGCGAGGTCCGCTGGTCGGCATTGCAGGTCCTTTCGCGGCTGGTGCATGACGGCCGGATCGAGAGAGACCGGCTTGTAGACCTGCTGGACCGGTTCGACCGGGAGCGCTTGGCAAAGGACGGCGACGCTGCCTGGGAAGGGTGGCAGGACGCGGTCCTGTACCTCGGGCTGGTGGAGTTCGTCGAACGCGTCGAGAGGGCGTGGACGGATGGGCGGCTGCCCCACACGCGGAAGCCGGACCAGCAGGAGTTTCTCGAGGCGGTGGCAGCCATCGCCGCCGATCCCGGGGATGACGGCTACCTCGTCCGCGACCATGTCGTGCCGATCACCGACCCGATGGCGGACCTGGAATGGCTGGTCCAGGACACTGGCCCGTCAGGAGGGGAGGGGGAGGCGCCGGACACGGATCCGGCGGCGGGCGTCCGGCTCAGCGAGGAGGAGCTCGATTGGCTGGCCGGCTTCCTGGATTCCGCGCAGGCACCGGAAGCGACGCTGAGCATGGAGCACCTGGACGGCTTCTTCTCGGCCTTGGTCGCGGGTCCCGTTATGGTCCCGCCGTCCCGCTACATGCCCGTCATCTGGGGCGGGAACGAAGGGCCGGTCTATGACAGTATGGAGCAGGTCCAGCACGTTACCGGCCTGCTCATGCGGCATTGGAACACCATCGCGGCGAGGCTGGGAGCCGGCGTCGTCCATGAACCCTACCTTTACGAGGTGCCGGTCCAGGAGATGGGCCGGCATTGGGCTGAAGGTTTCCTGCTGGGCCTGGACCTTGAGCAACGGGCATGGTCGCCGATGCTGCGCGACCCGCAGGCCGGCGGCATCGCGATGCTGATCTCTGCCCTGATCGCGGACGAACATGGAGGCGAGGCACCGGACGACGACGCCCGCGCCGAGATCATCGAGAACCTGCCGACCTTGCTGATCGGGGCATGGGTATACTGGCGGGACCGGGAAGCCGGCGGGCGCAAAGCCGCGCAGCCGGTCCGGTCCGTGAAGACGGGGCGCAACGATCCTTGTCCCTGCGGATCTGGCAAGAAGTTCAAGAAATGCTGCGGCGCGGGGAGCCAGTCGGTCCATTGAGGAGTGTGGCACGGGGGATGCCTATCCCCTGACCTGCCATACCTCGCCGCTGTCCAGCTTCTTGACGTAGTCGACCGCGCCGCCGTTCCAGTGGTAGGCGAAATGGGCGCCCTGCGTCGGGATGGGGACCACGTCCGGCCAGAACAATGCGATGCAGCCGCCGCCCGGGTACCGCACGCTCGGCCAGGTGATGCCGTTCGACCCGGCCGCCCGCCGTTCGGCGCCGAATGCCTGGGGCGGGCCGTAGTCCGCAGGGTCGAGCAGGTCGGCCCGGCCGGCAGCGTCGTCAAGGTCCGCGTCCACCGAGCCGATAAGCTCCCGGAACTGCGACGTCCAGCCCCGCGGCTCCGCCGTGGCCCGCATGAACCGTGCATGGTGGTGGATGGTCTCCGCGATCGCGACCTCCGTCCGGTCGCCGGCGAAGTAGAGGCCGAAGCTGCCGTCGGAGAAGCGACCCGGCCGCAGGGCTGAGCAGTGGACGAAGGGCGCCATGACCCAGCTGGCCCCGGGGCCAGCCACGCGCCGGGAGACCGGTACCTTGGACAGGTCGCCGATGCCGTCCCTGACGCTCGGGTTGAACTTGGCCTCGGCCGAGGCCAGGGCCTCCCAGTCCGCCGGGTCGGCGATGTCCTCGAACAGGTCGATGGGCGGGTGGATCGATCGTATGATGCGGACGGTGCGGGGCCAGGTTACACGGCGGACGGGCACCTTCACCATGCGCCCCTTTCGGCGTCCAGGTAGCCGCGCAGGTCGAGCAGGTCGGTGATCTCGCCGCGCATCATTACGTCCAGCGCGCTCCTGCCGGCGAAGGCCCCGTTCGGCTTGCGGATCCAGGCATAGCCGCGGGCCGGCTCGGCGAACAGGTAGCGCAGGGCCTTGTGGATGCCCATCAGGATGGCCATCCTTGCCCGCAGGTCCCTGTCCACGCGGCCGACCTCGCCGAGCTTCCAGCGCGCCCAGGTCCTCTGCGCCATGTCGCCCAGCAGCGTGCGCGCCTCCAGGTCGCTGAGGTTCCAGGCGCGGAACAGGTTGACGGTCGTGCGCGCCAGCGCGGCGGCCTCCTCGTCGGTGATGGTCGGCTGCTGGGGGCTGGCCTGGGTCGATCGGACGGACGCGAACTGCATCGACGCTCTCTTTTGGCATTAAGATAGCGATTTTATGCCAAATGGCAAGCTGATCCGATCTTTCGGAGCCGTGGCGCATTGGGGAGGGGACATGCCCCAGGTCCGTTCATGGATGTTCGCGGTTTCGGCGCAGCGTTCAAGTTCGCCCGCGGGCGCTGCCTTCGGAAGCCACGGCCCATGAGCGTGTCTGCTCAGTAGCCAGCTTCCCTCTGGTGCCGGAATGCCAATACATAAACCGCGTCGCTGGCTGGCTCGTAGCGGTACAGGGCCACGTAACCGGAATCCCCGAATGCGACCGGCAGTTCGCGCAGCTCGGGCATGTCGGGCAGCGGTCGCCCGATCTCGGGCGCCGTCTCCAGCAGGAGGAGTTGGCGTTGGATCGCCTGGCCGGCCCGCTTCGCGGCCTCGGGCGCCTTGGCGGCCAGGAACTTCCGGCATCTTTCCAACCCGCCCGCCGCGCCGGCGGTGACGATTACTCGTGGCACTCAGGCACCGCATCTTCGCCGTCGGTCCCCCACGTAGCCAACCAGCCACGCACCTCCTCGCCGGTCAGGTGCATGCCGGTTTCCTTGTACGCCGCCCACGACGCCAGCGCCTCCTGCTTGAAGGCCTCGCGTGCCTCCTCGCGCTCCACGTACTGCTGGATCGCCTCGAGCATTACCCAGTGCGGGGAGCGGCGGCGCTGGCTGGCCAGTTGCTGGACGCGGCCTTTCAGAGCATCATCGATTTTCAGGGACGTTGCCAGCGCAGCCTCCGTATCACCAAGTAATACCAAGTACTACCTTAGTCCCATCGACCACAGCCCGTCAAACGGCCCGCATCAGGGCCGCCCTGCAATGGCGCTGAAATGTTGGCGCGGGCCAGATTATGACTCTCTGGCGCGGCCGCGACCCATGGCGCGGACCCTGGGGCCAGTTGGAGTGCCGAGCATGGCGACACTGGAATTCAGCTACCTCACTACCGAGCAGCGGCTCGACCTGATCACGGAGCTTTGCGACAGCCTCGACCACGACGCGGTGCCGCTTGTGAGCGCCCAGGCCGCCGAGTTGGAGAGCCGCCTAGCCATGCTGAACGCCCAGCCGGGCGAGGGTCGGGACGCCTTCGAGGCGCTGGCCGACCTTCGCCGTCGCCACGCCTTATGTGCGTCCGCCTTACGTCGCCGACCGAGGCCGAGTTGGAGGATACACTGGCATGGCACAGCGGCATCCGCGAGGGGCTGGCTGCCCACTTTCTCGATGAGTTCGAGCGCCTCCTCGAGCGCCTGCGCGACAATCCGCACCAGTTTCCCCGCGTGCGGCGACGACCGGTTCCGGTGCACTTGCGTCGCTAAAGCGCCGGAACCGGTCCTCAGTCGCGCAGGCAAACCATCGTGGACACTACGGATATCAATGTTCACGACGTATCCGGATGTGCCAGAATCCCAACGTCGTTTACGTCCCTTACACAGCCAAAACCGCTCCTGGTATTTCCATAATAAATATTATTACGCTTTTTCTTGTAGGCGCAAAGTTAAAATGTCAGTCCTGAGCAAGATAGAAATGTCAGTCTCTGGATCGGTTTTGGCCGGTTTTGGGGGCTGTTATGGGCTGGCTGATGATGAGCGATCGGGATGTGCGGCGTGTTGAGGTATTGGCAGAAATTGAGAGTGGTCAGCTTGGGGTTTCGGACGCCTCTGGGATATTGGGTCTGAGTGAGCGCCAAGTTTGGCGTCTTCTGGATCGCTACCGGTGTGATGGCGGTGGCGGGATTGTCCACCGAGGCCGTGGCCGACCCTCGAACCACCAGATTTCAAAGGGGGTTCGCGAACTGGCGCTGGAACTGGTTCGTCTGCATTACCATGATTTTGGGCCAACGTTGGCGGCGGAGAAGCTTGCCGAACGGCATGGTCTTACCGTGTCGCGGGAGACGCTGCGGCACTGGATGGCGGAGGCCGGTCTCTGGCGGACAAAGGCACAGCGGCGTCAATTTCACCGCCCTCGCCTTCGGCGGCAATGCCTGGGTGAGTTGGTACAGATTGATGGGAGCGAGCATCATTGGTTTGAGGACCGCGGGCCGCCCTGCACCTTGCTGGTGTTTGTGGATGACGCGACGGGCCGGCTGATGGCCCTGCGGTTTGTGGTCTCGGAGAGTACCTTCAGCTATTTCGAGATTTTAGCGGCCTATCTGCGCGACCATGGGCGGCCATTGGCTTTTTATTCGGACAAGCACACAGTTTTCCGGGTTGCCCGGAAGGATGCCAAGGGTGGCCAGGGGATGACGCAGTTTGGCCGGGCGCTGGCGGAACTGGGGATTGAGATCCTGTGCGCGAACTCCAGCCAGGCCAAGGGCCGGGTAGAGCGGGCGAACCGGACTTTGCAGGATCGGCTGGTCAAGGAACTACGCCTGGCGGGGATAGACAGCCTGGAAGCTGGCAATGCGTTCCTGCCGGGTTTCATGGCGCAGTTCAACGAACGGTTCGCGGTGGCCCCTGCCAGCGCCGACGACATGCACCGGCCATTGACGATAGACGATGGGCGGTTACAGCACATTCTGTGTGTTCGCGAGCGTCGATATGTCGGTCGGCAACTGACATTGTCCTATGAACGACAGCGGATCATGCTGGCGGAGAATGAGGTTACGCGGCGATTGGTAGGGCAATACGTAGACAGCTACGCCTTTGCTGATGGCCGGTTGGAGTTTCGCTGGCAGGGTAGCGCCCTGCCCTATACGATTTTTGACAAGAGCCAGCGCGTGACGCAGGCCGAGATCGTAGAGAACAAGCGGTTGTCCGAGGTCCTGGCTTATGTGAAGCAGATGCAGGACGCGATGCCGCCACCAACGGTCAAGAGCATCAGCGAACGCAACCACTACGAAAAGCGCGCAGGCAAGCGGCGCGGTCGGCTGGGAGCGGCGGACAAACATGCTACGGCCAAGGCAAAACCGGCAAATGTTGGGGTGGGCCGGTCCACTGCGCCTACGGCTCCGTTACCCGGTCCACCCCAACACTGACATTTCTACTTTGCTCAGAACACTGACAGTTCAATTCTGTTGAAACATTTCTTGTAGGCGGGGTGGATTCTATTTTGAAGTGCGACTCTCCTTTATAATCATATGGATAGCAATGGAGGCTGCCATGGGAGAGCACTATTCGCACCTGAGTTTGGCGGAACGGCGCCGGATTGACGAGATGTTCCAGGCGGTGGATCAAGCCCGTCGCCACCATGATGGTAGCGTTATCTACGGACTAATCCGCAACATCTTTAACGCGGTGGCGCGCAGCATCTTTTACGTAGTATGCTGAAGCATGATCCACGTAAAAACATGACACGCCATGGCTGCCCCGCACATCCGCCTCGCCGCCTCGCTCGCCGCCCTCCACGACCTCCAGCGTGGGGGACGGCGCGTCTTCCGGTCCGACGAAATCACGCGCACCCACCGTGAGCGCCTGGCAAAGGCCGGGTTTCTAGCGGATGCCATGAAAGGATGGCTGTTCTCTACCCACCCTGACGTCGCACCCGGCGACACCACCCCCTGGTACTCCTCCATGTGGGAGTTCTGTGCATTGTACTGCGAGGACCGCTTCGGCACCGACTGGAACCTGTCACCCGACCAGTCGCTGCTGCTGCACGCGGAGAACACAGTCGTTCCCCGGCAGATCCTAGTCCAGTCCCCGAAGGGCGGAGGCAACGTCGTCGCCCTGCCCCACGGCACTTCGCTCTACGACATCCGGTCGAAGGCTCCCCTGCCCCCGTCGGACACCGTCACCAAGAACGGCTTGCGCCTCTTCACGGTGGAAGCGGCCCTTGCAAGGGTGCCGGAGGGGTTCTACCAGCGCCACCCGGTCGAGGCCCAGGTCTGCCTGGGTATGGTCCGCGACGCTTCAGGCCTCCTGCGGCATCTGCTGGACAATGGCAGCCCCGTCGTCGCGGGCCGCCTTGCGGCCGCCTACCGCAGGATCGGCAGGCCTGCCATGGCGGACGAGATCGCTGGCGCCATGGCCTCTGCTGGCTACAGAGTCACGGAAGCCGACCCGTTCGAGCCCCAGACACCCGTAGCGGCTGCCCGCAGGCAGGCACCGATCGCAGCGAGGCTGCGCTCCATGTGGATGGCAGCCCGGGAGGACATTGCCAACGCGTTCCAAGGCGTGCCTGAGCCAGGCACCGTCGACATTCCGGCATACGTGGCCGCCATGGACGGCATCTACAAGTCAGACGCCTACCACTCGCTGTCCATCGAGGGGTACCGCGTCGATGCCCGGCTGATCGACCGGGTCAAGGGCGGGGGATGGAACCCGATGGCGAACGAAGACGATCGGCGCAGCAGGGACGCGTTGGCGGCCCGAGGCTATTGGCAGGCCTTCCAGCGCGTGCGCGCGGACGTCCTCCGAGTACTAGAGGGGGGGGACGCGGCCGAGGCGTTCGTCGACGGGCACCGCGCATGGTACCGCGAGATGTTCCAGCCGTGCGTCCAGGCGGGTCTGCTCGAACCATCGGCCTTGGCCGGCTACAGGAGCAGCCCGGTGTACCTGCGCGGATCGCGCTTCGTCCCCCCGCGCAGCGACGCCGTGCCGGACGGGATGGAAGAACTCGGCAGCTTGCTGCACGAGGAGCGCGACGCACGGGTGAGGGCGATCTTGGGGCACTGGATGTTCGGCTACGTCCACCCCTTCCCGGACGGCAATGGCCGCGCGGCCCGCTTCACCATGAACCTGATGCTGGCCTCGGGCAGGTACCCATGGACAGTGATCCGGGTCGACGACCGTGACGGCTACCTCGCAGCATTGAACGCCGCTTCGGTCGACGGCAGAATCGGCCCGTTCGCGAGGTTCGTCGCGGAACGGGTAGGCCGGGCGTTCGAGCATGGAGCGGGACCAACTGCGACTTGGGGTGCTGACACGAAAGTGAATTTTATATACCGCCCCTGAGAACGGAAGAAGAACTGTGCCGCATAACTCAATAGTGGGTCAATTCTCGACGGAAATCCCGGGTCAGTTCCGCATGGAAATCAACATCGAGGGGCCATGGAAATCCTTTGAAGCCGTGGAGTATGCAACCCTCGAATGGGTCGACTGGTTCAACAACCGCCGCCTGCTCGAACCTATCGGAAACATCCAGCCCGCCGAGGCCAAACAACGCTATCATGACGCCGTGAGCGCTCAGTAAATGGCAGCATGACTCACGTACCTTTGCCGCCGACAAGCCCGGACCGGTTCAATCATTCAAAAAACGTGCACCGAATTGAGCGCTTACAGATGGTGGATTGCGAACAGAGGTCCGTCGCCGAGGGCAACCGGCCAAGCGCCATCTTGAAAGCCGGATCGCCGCCCAGGCTGTCGGCGTCGATGCCATCCTCATAGCCGCAGGTGATCGTCAGCAGGCGGAAACGGATGATGTCCGCCAGACTGTGCCGGACCCGATCAGGCTGACGGGTATCGGCGATGCAGGCTGCCAGCCGCACCGCCATATTCAGCCGGATATCGATCTCACGCAGTGCCAGCACACCGGCATCGGACAACAGGCTGCCCCCGTCGAAGCAGGCCTCCACAGCCTTGCCCGAAACGGGTGACAGGCCGGGCAGCAACGGCGTATCTCTCGCATGGCGGATGAAGCGTTCCTTGCATCGGGCGAATTTGTGTTTGGCGACTGAATCCTAAACCCAATCAATGGCTTGTGCTACACCCGCCAACCAGAATTACCACCGCGATGCATAATCTGGGCTAAATGCAATACGGCGCCATACAGACCGCCATACAGCGCATTGCGAATTTCGTACGTAAAAACAGTGCCTTGCGCGCAGCGGAGCTGCATCAGGTGTGACAAAACCCCTGAAATCACCCTCTGAAGCGACCGCTGAAGATAGCTGCTTTACAGCGCCGCAGCATGCTCTCATCGCTGTCCGTGCCGCCCTTGCCGGCACGGAGCGGGCAAGGGTCAATAGGCTGACAAGCTGATCAGGTTTTGTGATGTTTTGCTCCTGCCCGGATCACTGCTTCGATCTGCTATCGCGTACCTGAAAAGCGACAGTGACCGTCAACGACACGGATCAGAAATACGGCTGCAAAGTGCAAATGCTATCTCCACATAGACAGTCGATTTCAGCATCACCGGCATGTTGACCAGCGCATATCCTCAAGCCAAACGCTGCCTGTGAAAGGCAGTGCCTTGATGATTGAGGAACGAGAAACCCCACTCATCGGTCAGCATTTTCCGGTACCCTTGCCAGACACGTACCCTCTACTATTTCCTGTTTTCTGGTTTTTAAAACGCCCTGCCCTTTTCCTGGAATCCTTAAGGTTCCTAGGGTTGATTTTCACCGTTTTTTCAATATGGTGGAACGCGTAATCGGACATTTTGACGGCACTTTTCGGACGTTGGTGGTCCGTCAAAACGTCCGAATTGCGTGACCTGCTGGGATGCCGGGACATGCTGACGGATTGGAAAGATTCCCGAAGACGCGCCTTGGATCCGGCGCTGGAAGAAATCGACCAGCTGGCAGAGTTCCGTGTCCTGGTCGTTGAAACACGGTAAGGCCGTGGTTGTGGCGGTGGTCAAGTTGTCGCTGTTACCTTCCAGATTGAGCGCAAACCCAAAGAGGCAACCGCAGCGACGATCCTGGAACTGGAAAAGCCCAAAGTCCAGCGGCGGAGAGAGCGCTGGGGAACTGATATCAAGGACTGAATGATATCTCCTTGATATCATAAAAAAACCGCCTATCCCAGGACCAGCCCCTCCCCCATTCGATATGCGCCGCCCTTACCAAGGGACCGAAATCCTGCCCTCCAGGTTCTTCCATTATCTGCGTATAGGAAGCGCCCTCATGAGCGGCAACTTCTCTGATATCAGTATCCTGTCAACAGCATGTCCAGGGCGTTCGTGATCCGCTGGTGCTGGTCATCAAGCGATAGAACAGCCTTGCCCAGCTCCCGCCGCCGTAGGGTGGCGATGGACTGGGTGACCATCACATAGCGGTGCCCCTGGATATCAAATATCGGGTTCAGGCCCGTCATGGGTGGTGGTGCTTCCTTCTCTGCAAAGAGGGGGACGACGACCCTTGTATCCAGCCGGTCCAGCATGTTGGCCTGTACATCAAGAAGATAACCAGGCCGCTGCCCTGGCATGGCATGGACATCGAAGCGCGCCATTAGAACTGCCTGTATTCGGCGAGCGGCAAGCCCTTTTCCTCGACATGGGCATTCCAAGCATCCATAGCTGCCTGATTGTCCTGCCGCCATTGCGCCGCCTTCATTTCCAAAACAGCGGCCGCCAGGCCCCGCTCACAAGCCTGCGACAGGTTGATGTTGAGTTGGCGTGCCTCGCGCAGCAGCGCTTCCGGCAAGGTCACATTGGTGCGTTGACGCACGCCCGCCGTCTCTTGTGTCATGCAGCCCTTCCAGCTCAATACCCATCGACTATGCGCATATCATATACACATATCAATGCACATCCATTCAGGACTGGCCCTTCCCCCCCGCCCTGTTCCATGATCGGGGGCACCATCCACCCGGAGCCTTTTGCGCGATGATTGACCAGAACGGCCAACCCGTGACCAAGCCCTCCCTGAAGACCTATCTGGCCACCTACAATGCCGGGATACGCGGGTCGAAGGAGTTTGGTGCCCTGCCCCGCGCCCTGATCACCATTTGCGACAATCTGGCCCTGGGCAAGACCACCTACGTCAAATGCGTGGAGGGCCAGGTGCAGCTCTCGCGGCGCAAGGACGGCAGCATTGCCGGTAATGGGCTGTGAGCGGGCCCAGTCTGGTCCTGTTCAATCCCGCAGGCCTGCCGCTACCTGCTGGCTGGGCTGTACCTGTCTGCACCCTGTCGCGGGACCTGACGGCCCTGTCCCCCGATCTTGTCATTGCTGCCGATGCCGCGTCGGGCAAACGCACGGGCCATCCCTGGCTGGGCTGGCTGCGCGATGATCCCGACCGGCTGCGCCATGATCGCCGGCGCCTGGATTGCATACTTTCCCATGATGGTTTCATCGTGGAGAACGAAGCCCAGGCGCGGTTCCTGACCGACACGCTGTCCGCCACGGGACGGCCCGCCCCTATTCTGACCGTCGCTGATCTGGCATCCGGACCGTTGGCCACCCTTCTACCCGATATAAGGGCAGCTGCCGGCTTTACGCTCACCGGTTCCGCTGCCCGTGTCGATTACATTGTGCGCATCGGCGGGCGGGACATCCGTTTTGTGCGCCGCTGCCTGGACAGTCTGGCGGCCCAGACATCCGGTGGGATCGGCGTCATCCTGGTCCGCTACGCGCCCGTGCCGGGCCTTGAGGCGGAGATGGAGCGCCAGCGCCCGCATTTCCATCGCCTTGATCTGATCGACATTGCATCCCTCCCCCTTGGCCCCACAACGCGCAGCGCCTGCCTGTGGGCCGGCTTGCAGGCACTGCACGCCGATCTCTTTGGCATGCTGGATGATGATGACGCGCTGCATCCCAATCATGTTGCCAGCCTAAGCCCCCTGGCCCTGTCCGGTGCCATCGCCATTTCCGGTTCGGTCCAGGTCTGGGATGATGCAGCGGGTCCCTTCCCTCCCGCCGATCCTTCCTTCGAACATCGCGCCTTCCACGCCCTGCCACCGCCCGACCGCAGCGCCTTCCTGGCGTGGAACCTGGCGATCCATTCCAGCGCCTTCCTGGCTCCTGCCGATCTCCTACCGGCCCTGGGCCCCGACCCGGCCCTGGATTTCGCTGAGGATAGCTATCTTCTGCGCCGTCTGGCGCGTGTTGCCCCGTTTGCCTCGTCCTGGCGGGTCACAACAGATTTCCACTGGCGACAGGGCGGTACCGATAATACCGCCGCGCGTCCTGACGGGCGGGCCGAGGCCATGGCCCGTATCGCTGACCGGGAACGGCTGGACCCCGTGATCATGGCTCTGCGCGCTGCGGCAGGCAAGGATCTGCCCCTGGCTCCCGCCTGGGGCCAACCTGCTGATCGGCCCGATCTGCCGCGCTTGAGCGGCCCCAGCGACTTCCACGCACTGCCCACAGGGCGCCCGCTCTATGTCTATGGCCGTGGCCGGGGCGGGCGCATCGTGTTGGGGGAATTGTCCAAACATGCCCATCTGCCGGTCATGGCCCTGCTGGACAGTCACAGTACGGGAACTGCCCTTGGCCTGCCTTTGCTGCGGCCCGCCGATCTCTCCGCAGATCATCTACGTGACGGCGTTTTCATCATCGCCAGTGAGCATGTTTCGGCCATGACCGCGACTTTACGCGCCATGGGCGCTGTACATATCCATGACGCCACACCCCATATCCGCCTCTATACGGCGCTGCCGGGCTGAAAGGGATACGCCCCTGGCCGCTGGCGCTGCTCTTCCACAATGGCCGCGGCGGTTTTCTCTGGATGCGGCTGCGTTGAAAACAGGGGGCGCGAGTAGAGTCCCGACTACCCGCCCAGCTTGCTGATGGGCGGGGCCGACGGGTACAGCATCAGCCCATCATCCTCCAGCGTTACATGCGCCTGCGGATAGGCGGCGAGCGCCAGTTTCAGCTGGGGGATCATGAAACGCTTGAAGTCGCGGATGCGGGCATATTCGGCCCCATGCTGGGCATGCAGCGCCTGCCAGGAAATGGTCGTCGGCTTGGTCAGGCTGCGCAGCCGGTAGGACAGCCAGACATAGAGATCAAGCGCCAGACTGCTGGCCCCGATGGCCCGGATAGCCTGTTCCAGCAACGGGATCGGGTATTTACGCAGATTATCGTAGAAATCCTCCGACAGCACGATGTGCTCTTCCCAGAGCGCACCCTGCGTATCGTCCGTCATCTTCACGCCCAGTTGGCCGCCCTTGATGATGGTCTGCCGCATGAAGCCGGGGGCGCTGTCAGGTGTCTGCTGCCAGCTGAACATGACGGTCGATGCCGCGATCCGGCGCAATTGCTCGCTGACTGACTGCCTTGTCTTGCCGCCCGGTGCCACGCCGATCCGTTCCAGAAAGGCGTTCATGGTTCGGCCGACCTCGACCTCCCGGCTGCCTGTACGGATGGCCTGGGTCTGCAGGTAAAGCATCACCAGTCGTGCATGCGCCCCAAAGGGCACGCCGACCTTGACCAGTTCGCTGCGTGTCTTGCCGGGTAAATGTCCGGGACTGATGGTCAGGGTGACCTGACCCATTTCTCGCTGCCAGACAGCATCATCGGGGACCCGCTTGTGCGGCAGGGCGGTGAAAGCCCAGCCTGTATAAGCCCAGCCCAAATCCTCCCGCTCGCCGGCCATGACTTCGGCGGCGATGTCGACGAGGTGTTTCTCGTCCGGGTCGGCATACAGCTTGGCGTTATCCTTGCCGTGCTGCCTGATGAGCTGATGTATAGTTCCCATGGCCTGGAAGATTACGCAGCCTTTCTCCGAATGCAATCGGGACTCTACTCGCGCAAGCTATTAGAAAGGCTTTTAGATTCTAACTTATAGTTATGCGAGTAGAGTCCCGGGGATAAGTCCGAGTCGCGCGAGTAGAGTCCCGAGGGGGCGCGAGTAGAGTCCCGGGGACAGAATCGGCTTACGAATTTTCAAGGCAGCGCCTTGTTTTCTTTCACCCCCCGAATCGTGAAGCTGTCAGTGGGGGCGCGAGTAGAGTCCCGACCTTTCTGTTCCCTGCCAGTGGCGATTGGTTGCTCGATGTTATAAACCTGTTGTCAGAGGGGGGTAACAGACACGAGCTGTCCTGTCCCCCTACCTCGCGGTACCGACTGCTATAGCCACACGCACACTCGTGTACATCTGGCGTCTAACTGTGGATGAGATGTCTTGACCCCCGAACAGATCAATCAATGGCGCCATCGCATCCGTGCCCATACCTACGCGAATTATCACTACGAGATGGCTCGCGCTCTGGCGGACAAGACTGAAACGGTTGCCGCTTGTCAGCACCTGCGCCAAGCGCTGGATATCATGCCGCAGCATGCCGTGTCCTCGCTGCTGCTGATGGATATTCTGCGCAGTGAGGGACGGGAGGCAGATGTTCAGGCGGTACGGCAGGAGGCTTTAGCGGCTGGAGTGTTCGATACGGTTGAGCGTCTGCGCGCAGGGGTACAGGTACTGGCATCGCCGCAACCCGCTCCGCTTCCCGCTATTCCAGACGATGCCCCGGCAGGTGCTCTGCAGGCGCTTGAAACGATGTATGAAGTGGCCGCATTGCTGCGCCAGCAGGAACCCGCTTATCGTCACAGCCGTAAGGAGGTCGCCACCGACCTGTTTCTGGACGGCGCACAGTGGGGAGATCTGTTCAGCAAAGCTCTGCCCGCTTATCTGGGCGCCGGTCGCTGGGCTGATGCGATCCGGTTGGGCACGATTGGTGACGCCATTGCGCCGGGGACTCCCCGGCTGGAGCATTCCCTGGCCCTTGCCCATCTGGCAACGGGGGATGTTGTTCAGGCACTTGCCATCTTGGAACCTGCGGTGGCCGCCTCCCCCTATGAGCCTTTCCTGTCCATCGATCTGGCTTTGGCCCTGGGGCACAAAGGGGATGCAGCCGCAGCTATCGAAGCCGCCGGCAAAGCAGCTGCCATGGGGGCGAGGAAGCCTATAGCCTATAGCATGCTGGCTTGGAACGGGCTGCTGTTCGATGATCAAGATGCCCTGGATGTCGCCCTCCCGGTCTTGCGTTCCCGCAAGGAGGATATCTCCCCCTGGACAGAGTTCCCCTTGGCCTTGGCGGCCCTGCGCCAGGGCAGCGATGCTGAGGCGCTTGAGTTGTTGCGTGGACTATTCGCGCAGCCGAAACTCCATGCGCCATCACGCCTCTGTTTCACTGTCCTGCCAGGACGCGAACAGCGGGAGCATCTGTTGCCTTTGATGCTGGCGACAGGGTATGAGCCGGGCTTTCCGCCTCTTACCCCCGCTTGACAGCGATACGCCCGGAGAAATCCAGCCGGTTGAGTAGGATTTTCTCAGGTAACTGCGCCAGATATTCATCGACAGCGCGACGTGCGCCGAGCCAGTGACCATAATCATCAATAATCAGAACGCCACCAGCTGAAAGGTGGGGATATAAATGTTCAAGCTCATGCTTCGTAGATTCATACCAGTCAGTGTCGAGGCGCAGTAAAGCAATGGACTCAGGTGCCTTTTTAGGAATTGTTTCCTCGACAAGGCCCTTAACTATGTGAAATTTGTTTTCTGGATACCCTGTTCTCTGAAGATTTTTTTGTACCTCTTCTAAGGTCGACATGCACCATATTGAGTCAGGTGTGTCTTTCGGCGCTTCGTTGTCCATCATTGACTGTGCCGAGACACCATCAAAAGTGATGTCGTCCGACGAAGGCGGCGGCATCCGGTCAAATGTGTCAAAGAGGAAGAGGTCCCGGTCTGTTTCCCCGGCACGTATTAGTGTCTCGGCCATCAGCATGACCGAGCCGCCCTTCCATACCCCGCATTCGACAAAGGAACCAGGAATCCCAGCTTCCACAATGTAACGCACCGCCTTGTAAAGACCAAACATGCGTTCTGCAGTAGTCATCGTTGCAAAATGACAACGGGCATAAATATCAGAGAATTCCTGATCAAAATCAGGGCTAACGGGCATGATGATATTATCCTGATCTGTAGAGTTTTTTCAGCCGATGATCAGAGTGGTTTTTCGTCCAGATATTTGCCGATTCTCATGTATCGGCTACCGTCACCGCGGTTCGCGACAGTCAGATAGTCAAGTTCCCAAGCATGGGAGTTCTTGGAAAGACGCAGCTTTACCTTGGTCATTTCCTCAACAAACGGGATCAGCTCATTCAAGCAGATCTCACGATAAAACCCGAGCTGGGATGGGCAGCAGAGATAGGCTTTGTTGGTGCCGCATAGAAACATTCGCAGGCGGTGTGGTCGGTCGCGCAGGTGATCGAATAGGGCATGCGTGACGCAGACTGATTCTGCGCTCAGTACATCGTCCACGGCGATGATGCCATCTCCGGTCATCAGCTGCTCGCATAGCTCCAGGTCGCTGCGCACGGCGTCATAAGAATGTTCGCCATCAATATGCAGAAAACGGCAGCGGCCGCGCCAGGCGTCTAACATCCCCGTCCGCCACATTTGCCGGGAATCCCCCTCATGCAGCGACAGTTTCGATAAGCCCTGTGGATCCACCTTGGTTACACAGTTTTCAATGGCATGGCGCTGCAAGGCGATATCGATGCCGACAAGCTGCTCTCCTGGATTGAGTCCGGTCACCATCATGGCTGCCGCCGCTCCCTCCAGCACGCCGATTTCCAGCATATCGCCTCGGATGTTCTCCCTCTTCTGCGTTTCCAGAAGCAGTTGCCAGATGCCGATGGCGTCCGGGCTGAGCCCGCCGCAGTTATGGGGCAGGGAATTGATCTGGGTGAACAGCGCCTGGCGTACCGAAAGGGACATATCAGCGGTCCCCTTGTTCTCTGATGTCATGACAAGCTTTCTCCAGTCGGTCGCGCGCTGAGGATGGATTGGTAATGATCGAGATACCGGCGTCCATGCACAGCAAGGGCATATTCCCGTTCCGCCTTGCGCCGGGCACCCCGGCACAGGTCAGCATGGCGGATGGGATCATTCAACAGCCTACGCAGCGCCAGAGCTAGCCCTTCGCCGGACAGGGCCGGGGCCAACTCGCCACAGGTCATGTCCACAAGATCGGGAATCCCCCCCGACGGAAACCCCACCACTGGTGTCCCGCAGGCCAATGCCTCCATGGCGGTGTTCGGGAGATTGTCTTCTAGGCTGGGCAGGATTAGGACATCGGCGGCCACGTAGAAATTCCGTAACTGCTCATCATCCATGGCTATTCCTAGATGGATATGCTGAACTCCGGTCACTGATACAGGCGGTGCGTGCCCGGCTGTGGCCAGGATGACAGGCATGGTTTCGCCCAGACGTTCTAGCGCCTCCAACACATAAGTCAGACCCTTGCGTGGCTCTGTCAGGACCGAGGCGACGAACAGTACGATCGGTATATCTATGGGCAGGCCCAGTTCCTCCCGCAGCGCCGTCCGGTTCCCCGGTCGGAAGATATCCGTGTCAATTCCGTTGGGGATGACAGTGACTGCCCGGCCCGCAAACAGCGCGCTGCGCTGGCACATGTCCGCCATCCAGCGACTGGGGGCCACCAATGAGAAGGGGCCGGTAAAGCGGGATATTGCCTCACGCTTGCGCCGCAGGATGCGAGCCGACATATCGTCGGGATCACTGGAGCCTAAGTGATGGCAACTACCGCAGGCGGCAGTGAAATGTCCGCATGTACCAGGGTAATGGCAGCCACCTGTGAAGGCCAGCGTGTCATGCATGGTCCAGACGACGGCCTGGCCCGGGGGGCGCGTGGCGAAGAAATGCTCCCAGTCAAGCAGTCCCCGCACCCAGTGCAGGTTGATGATGTCCACCGCCTCCAGACGGTTGACCAGGGCCGGACCCGGGCCAGCCCGTTCGCTGGTGAACAGTGGGTGCCGGTTATCGGCCATGCTTGGATAGGCGGCCCGTTCGGCACTGTCCACTGTCTCAATGGCTTCGGCAGCGGCCTTTTCGGCCGGTGTTTCGGCTAGGACCCTGATGATGTCGGCGGCGTTGGAATCCTTTTGATGGACATAGGTCCGAACCGGCTGGCCACAGACCAGCAGGGCCTTGTGCAGGCGCAGGGCCGCCCGGGCTGCACCGCCGATCTCGTCATAGGTATTGACCAGAGCGACCTTCATGGTTCTGTCTCTGGCTTATCCATGATGGCCACCACGGTATGGCCGCGCGGCTCCATCATTGGATCTTCAAAACCGAATTCCAGAATCTGCGCCAGCGCTCCCGTCAGGGTACGCAGGCGGCCTTGCAGTCCCATGTCCAGCATAGGCCCTGTCGGGGCGATACCGAGATATTTCAGCAGTGCCCGTTCGGAGAATTGCTGGAGGAACCATTGCCGGTGCCCGCCATCGGACAGGCTTTGATGATGCAACTCGGTCAGGCGCAGCCCATAGCGCTCAGCACACCAAGCCAGGCAACGGTCGCTCCACCATGTCACATGGTGGGGCGGCATGTTGAGGACGTCGTTCAGGTTGAAACGCATGAAGGAGTCGGCACTGGGTACGCTGACGATCAGGCGACCACCCGGACGCACCAGGGCGGCACAGCTTTCCAGGAACACCCCTGGATCGTCGACATGTTCCAGCACCTGGAAGGAGACCACGGCATCAAAGGATCCGGGTTCCCGTCGGGCGACGTCTGCGACATCTGTGGCCTCGACATGCAGGCCCCGTGCCTGGGCCTGCGCCCGGGCTGTGGGATTGAACTCCAGCCCCAAATAGACATGGTTCTTGAGCGAGGCCCCGAAAAAACCAGGCCCGCATCCGACTTCTAGCACGCGTGCGCCAGCCGGGATGCGCTGGCGGCTATAGGCGAATTCATGCTTGTCGGCTGAATAGTACCAATCGATCCGGGCCAGTTGTTCATAGAAACGGGTATCGCCCGTCACCGGCGGGTCGAAGAACATCAGATCAGAAACCCGCGACCGGCGCAGGGTCAGCGTCTCAATCCCCTGAAACAGGGGCCCCACTTCCGTTCCGAAATGGGCCTGATAGACGGCGGCAACCTCGCTGGTCCGGACCGTCATGATCGTTTCCAGGTCGCTATCCCCGCTCAGCGGACAATGGCTCATTCCCCTCGCGTCCCTCTTCTGCGGACTGTTTCCATTATTCCCCGGCCATCAGTATGGCAGGGGTGGCATATGGATGCGATGGGGCATGTCAAACTGTTCGACCCAGCCCAACCGTTGCAACACGCCGAACAGCTGCCGGTAGGCGCTTTCCAGCGACCAGTGATTTTCCGCATGCAGCCTTGCCCAGCAACCAAGGGCGCGGCGATAGTCTGGATCATCATGCAGGCGGCGCAAACAGGCCTCCAGATGCTGGGGGCCGATCTGCCAGGACAGCAGTCCCGTGACCCCGTCCAGGATGGCCTCCTTCACACCGCCGATGGCATAGCCGATAGAGGGTGTGCCACAGGCGGCCGCCTCAATGAAGACCTGCCCGAAGGCTTCCTCGATGCTGGCACCGACAAAAACATCAGCGGCTGAATACAGCAGTGCCAGATAATCGCGACTGGCGACATAGCCTGTCGCCCGCACATCGAGCCCTTGCCGTACTGCATCCGAGGGAGTCGCGCCTACGGCCAGCAGTAAAGGATTGAGGTCGCGGATGGCGTGCAGGGCGTCCCGCAGGTGGCTTCCTCCCTTGCGGGGGTCGTTCACATCACAGGCACCAAACATGACGATGAACCTGTCCTCTGGCAGGCGCAACAGCTGCCGTGCCGTCCGACGGTCAACGGGTCTGAACCGGGCAGTGTCCAGTCCCAGGCGGAAAGTTTCGATCCCAGGCCGGTCGGCGGGCGGCTTTCTGATGAAGGCGGATCGCAGGAAGCCCGCCATCCAGTTCGATGCTGCCAGCAGTGTCGGTGCCTCGGGACCGGTAAGCAACGCGTGCTTGTCTGCAAAGGCGGGGGCGATGCCATCGGGTGGCAGGGAAGGATACTGCTCCGGTGTCGGGCAGGCCGCGTCGCAGCCCTGACCGTTGCGGTAGTTCCGACATCCGCCCGTGTAGGCGCAACGCCCCGTTACCGGCCAGACATCATGTGCCACCCATATTGTGGCGTATTTCGCTGCCACCTTCGCGATAAAGCCGGGATCGACCTCGGCACGATGCAGATTGCCGATAAGGACGCAGTCCGGGCGGTAGATATCGAGCCATTCCAGCATGGCCTCCACCACATGCGGCTTCGTCTTTTCTGGCAGTTCCGTGGAGCTAAAGGCCCGTATCGCTGCCTCGTGACCGGCCCGGCGGATACTATCGCCGATACGGGCCATGGCTAGGCCCGCCCCATAGCGGGGACCGACATCATTGATGATGGCGAACCGCATGCGGTGGCCATAATCGACCGGTGGACGGACAGGACGACTTGCCGGCGTGTCCGGCTTGGCAAACTCGCCCGACACGCGGGTCAGTTCGGGGCGGTAATTGGCTGGATCGAAGGTCTTCTGGTCCGCATGGACCCTGAACAGGGCCAGAGGCCGGCCAATGGTGTGCAGCCGCGCACCGACCTGGGCGAAGCGCACCCACAGCTCATAATCCATGCTGTAGAACAGGTCCTCGCGGACCATCCCGCCGGCCCGTTCCCAGAGAGAGCGGCGGAAGAATACTTCCGGCTGGCAGAAAAACTCTCCCGCCAGCCAGCCGGTGTCGAGATCCAGCAGATCGATCAGCGGCAGGGTACCGTCCTGGCAGGCGGCCATATGCCGGCCTATCTGGCGGCCATCCTGCTGGAGAACACAGATACCGGACACCATCTCGGCACCGCTGGTATGGAACGCCATGGCCACCGCCGCCAGAGCTCCTTCCGCCAGCATGTCATCGCTGTTGAGCCACGTGATGATTTCACCGGTTGCCCGCGACAGGCCTTTGTTGATGGCCTCGCTCTGTCCGCGGTCCCGCTCGATGATGCAATGGTCCAGTCGATGCCGATAGCGTTCCAGTACGGCCCCTGTTCCGTCCGTGGAAGCACCATCGACGACGATATATTCAAGATTGGGATAGGCTTGATTGAGAACGGACAGAATCGTTTCTTCGATGAAGGCACCCTGATTGTAACTGGGTGTCACCACCGTGATGCGTGGCCAGGGTTTACCATCGGGCAGGCTCGCCGGCAGCGTTACTGCCGGCGAACGCCAGGGCCAACGTTGTGCGATGCTGCGCCGCCTCTCTTCCGCCCGGACGGTGGCTGATGCCTTGAAAGGGTCACGCTGCCAATGCCGGATCTGTGCGGGATCGGGATGGACCGGCACGGTCGGCCGTTCGCCTTCCCGTTCGAACAGCACGCCCACGGATTGTTTGGTTAGGAAGCGGAGAGGCCAGTCGCGCACAAGATAGGCGGGATGGGCCATGACTGTATCGATCCGGGCCAGCACCACGCCCTTTTCCATGATCCGGTCCAGCACGGGCTGCAATGCGTGCCAGGCTACGGGATGTTCCAGCGAAATATCGGCGAATGACAGCGACAGGCAACTCTGCCGCAGAAATTGGGCTGGCGTTTGCGTGACACCGTGCAGCGGCATGCCGCTGTCAGCCAGCATGCCAAGGACGGTGCGTCGTTTTACTTCATTGGAAAAGCAGGCAAAAATCTGCACAGACCGTCCCCGCAGAAAGGGACGGAGACAATCCCAGAACCGGGCAAGGTCGCTCGGCTGAGGATCGGTGAAAAGCATGCGGATCGTGTCGCCGGTCCAATTGCGCAGGACAGCCTGAGCCGCCGCCCGCCACAGCGATCGCGGCAAGGTCAGCGCATGCAACTGTCGCCTTTTCTTATGGGCGTGCTTGTCACGCACTATCGCCTTCCCCTTTTTCCTGACGCTCGCGGTCCTGGCCTCTTTCATGGCGTGTGCGCAGCAATATAAGGATATGCATTGTAAACATGCAATGCCCCGGCCGCTTGCAATTTCGCCAGAATATCAGTGACATAAACACTGGCGATAATCACGCTTGCCCCTTCAATCTCTGTTCTGGGCACAGCATCGATGCGGCGTATCGGCCATCCAAATGCCATCCCATCCTGGAAACTATCGAGAAAGCCCGTGCAATTGAGTGCTTCCCATTTGGCCAGTTCCAGCTGCACCAGACGCCCTCCCCTTGAGGCTCCGTAGACTAGAACGGGCCGGTCGTCGGGCAGGGCGGCGAAATCCAATGGACCAGCCATGATTGGCAGGCCGTCCGCCGGTGGTGGCCAGTGAAGCCGCTTGCCGCCACCGGCAGATGCCCATCCTTGCGGGTTGCTGCCAGCGACCGGCACAGGGGCCAGTGCCTCTAATGCTGTTAGCCTATAGGTGTCCGTAGCGGCTCTATCTGCCTGGTTGCGATGTGCTTGCGCGCTGACCTGCCAGGACGGCACGAATGGCAGCCGGTCGGCTAGCCGACGCAGCAGGAAACTGTCTGCACCTTGCGGGAGCAATGGATCCTTCGCAAGTAAAGGTCGAAGACTTTCATGGCGCACCAGCACGGCACCCGGATGAATACGAGAGGTAGACTCCCTGGCGTCCGGCACGCCAAAAGGATCGAACCAGTCCAGGGATAAAGGCTCTTCTGGATGGGCGCAGCCCGGGTTGCGTTGACCGGAGGGCACTGGGCCCAGGACACCCGCATAGACCGCGTCAGCCCCGGCGCGTGCAGCGGCAGCCAACAGACATTCAAAATGGTCCGGGTAAAGCGTGATATCGCCCGGCAGCAAGGCGGCCCATGGCGCATCAATCGCCTTCAGTCCAGTCCATAGCAGCGTGGATGCACAGCTACCCTCAGGTACGGTGACCACCGTCCCGGCCTGGAAGGCCGCTTCATGCTGTTCCCAGACAGCGTTTGCCGCCTGTGTTGCCTCTTGCGGCACGGCAATTACCACCATCAGGGAACGCCGGGCCTGCTGAGCCAACATGCGTAAGCGCCTTGCAACCCCCTCCTCGCCATTTTCGTTCCATGGCACAACAATGCTGATATCTGGCGTCACCGGTACGGGGCTGCTGTTTGCCCGGCGCAGATCGCTGAGCAGGTCGGGCAGCGGTGCCAACAGCTTTTCCAGTGTCAGATCTTCAAGAAAGATATTCTGCGCAGCGGTCGCCATTCGCTTGGCTTGGGTTGGATGCGCGCGCGCCCACATAACATGTCGAATGATTGCATCGGCCATCTCCTCCTCGGGTCTGGAGGTGTCGATATAAAGGACGGTCTCGCCGAACTTTTCGCGGATAAAGCGATGATCTCCGCAGATTGGCAGGACGCCGGCAGCGCACAGCTCGAATATTCGCATATTGGGAATGGCGCTGTCCGTATGGGCAGGCAAATGCAGGCAGAGCCCCAACCCGCAGGCATTTGCTCTGCTGATGACGCTTACTCCGTCAAAGGGGACGGGGCCACAGAGCGCTCCTTCCAAATGCTGCCAGCGATCTGGCGAACCATGCAGGGCCAGGACACCCGCGGTCGCCAGACGCCGCAGAACCTCCGGGTATCGCTTCCCGTCCCAGTTAGACCCGATATAGAAAAGTCTGCTGCCTATATCGACGGTCGGGGTCAAGGCGATATGCGGTGCGCTGGGATAGATCGGCGCTGTGATCAGCGGCTTGATCGTCGGATACAGCAGATCGGTGATCAAGGATAAGGTGGTCTGGCTGGCGTGCAGATGGATATCGTGCGACAGCTCATGCCGGCGTGGCCAATACGCATCGTTATACAGGCTGGGAGGGTTCCACAGACACCCCGCCGAGGGGTGCCGGGTCAGTTTCGGTGCCGATTGTGGATGCAGGCCCAGGACAATATCTGGATCGACATCATCAATCTCCGTGGACAGATGACAGGTGCGCGCTGTCCACCCCAAATTGGCGCACGCCATCTCAAAGCGCTTGGCCAACTCATGCTCGGCCCAGGACAAGGCAGGCGGAAAGGGATTGTGAAGCGCTACACGCATCGACGACAGCTTCCCGATTAACCCGGTACGGACAACAGGGCCACGCCATCACGTTGGACGATACCGCAGTCTGCCTTGAGGACAGACCAGCCAGCGTTTCGGCATAAGTTTACCATCTCACTTACGCTGTTGCGGGGCCACCAGATGTCCTTGTCATCCTGCGTGCGGAAACTTTCCGGCACGCCGCCACGTTCCCAGCCATAGGCGTCCAGCTTTTCCCAAGCGGCGTATTGTACAATCGCACAGGCCCCAGGCTTCATACATGTCAGTGCGCCCGTGAGGATGCGCTGAATATCGGCCTGCCCCCAATGGCACAGCACCCCCCAAGCGAAGAAGAAGTCGAAATGCAGTTTCGGCACGGGAGCAAATGTATGGCCCTGTTCCACCTGATGATGGACCAGACGCCCCTTCAGCGCCGGTATGTTGATCCACCTTCCCAGGTCCTGGAAATCGACTGTGTGTATTTCACATTCCGGCCCCCGTTCGAGCATGGCCAATGTCCAGGAGCCTCGTCCCGGGCCCAGCTCCAAAATGCGGCTACCCGGTTTTAGGTAGGGGGCCACAACAGACATGAACACGTCCTTGTAGCGCCCCCCGATAGCGGCTTCTTCCTTCGCCGTGACTGGATCCGGAGTGTCAGACAGAATATTTCCGCTTGAATAGCCGTAACTGAACTCATTGCGGATGAATTCTTGAGTTGGCATGGTCGTAAGGTCTCCAATTGTCCGTGAGTTTTTACTTTATTGAGAGTCCTTATTTATATAGCCAAGCTCTCCCATTAGATCTCTGTACTTTTCATTGAATCTATTTATCTGGTTCTCGGTGAGGTATTTTTGATAATAATAGGTTTCCCTTTTCCAAAAGAACCCTTGGGCTGCTTCTCTGGTTTCCTCATCTGCAATTCTATGGTTGATCCTGGAGTTGATAAACTTCAGGGCTTCATCGGCTGTTTCCTCTGTGACCTTGATGCCTAGGACCTGAGCGATTTTGGGGAAAACAGATGCGCAATCCGATGTCAGATCCTCGTAACGGACAGCAATGAAGTCCGCTTCGTTTTCTTTTGCAAAGGATCGCCAGTTTCGCACATTCTCGACCCAACTGCCGGCAAAGGATTGGAATGCCGGTACGCCACCAAAATCCATGAACTGATCAAAGTAATACCCTAAATCGCCATCCGCAAATATCTGGTCGACTGTCTTGCAGACTCCATTTTTGAACGCGCTGGATTCTTGGGTGATAAAGCAGTAATTATATGATGATAAAAAAACATCAAGAGGGTGTCTGTATAAATAAACACCAGAATTCCTGAAACCACTCACAGACGGGCAGCTATCAGCGTGTGTTTTAAGGAATATAGAATCACCAAAATCAGTCTTAATTTTTTGAGCACTCTTATAGCTTTCACCTAAATGATAGGGCATTATTTGATTTAAGGGACCAAACCCTTCATCCATTTTAAAATAGATGTGGCCAAGCAGTAGTCTGGTCAGAGTATTTCCTGAGCGAGGGTAGGATGCTACCCAAAATACTCTATCGCATTGGTTTTTTTCAATCATACCAAAGCCACTCCTAGATTGAAAAACAGAAACAAACCCTGAAAAATGTTCAAAACTAATAAGTGAAAATATAGTATGAAAGCATACCAGTCTCCATGAGAAACACCCCCAGTGGAACAACAAAAAATTTGCGACACCTGGAGCGGAAACCGCTAAATGATGCCTTGAGAAGCAGGCTTGACGGATATTTTTCTAAGCATCGATATCTAAATCATGCGTCGTTGGCAAGGCAAAGGGAAGCGTCATGGAGCAGGGAAGCATCGCCGAGTTTCTTGCCGAGGGGCGGGTGGCGGTCGCACGGGCCGATGAGGGTGCCGCCGCACAATGGTTCGCAAAGGCTGTGGCTGCTGCTCCTGACAACCCTGAGGGCCATGTCGAACTGGGCCGCTGTTTGAATCGGCAGGGCAACAAGCTGGAAGCCATTCGGTCCATGAGCCGTGCGGTTGCCCTGGACCCTGACGCTCATGCGGCACTCAACCGCTTGCGCTGGCTGCTATGTGACAAGCACCTCGAAACGCCATCAGCCCTGTCGCGCATCCAGGCTCGGGGGATTGAGGTGGCATCCGTTCTGGATGTGGGCGCCTCGGACGGGTCTTGGTCGCTTGCAGCACGCCCCTACTGGCCCCACGCCCATTGTCATTTAGTAGAGGCGTTCGACCATTGGCGCGAAAAATTAGAGAGCCTGTGCGCGGTCGAGCCCGGCTTCAGCCATGTCATTGCAGCCGCCGGCGCCAGCGAGGGCCATATATGGTTTTCCAATGATCCGGCTACGCCTTATGGCGGTATGGCCATCAGTAAACCGGGCGGTGGCTATTGGTCGGTGCCACAGGTTTCGCTGGCGAGCGAGGTGAAGCGGCTTTGTCTGCCTCCCCCTTACCTCATCAAGTTGGACACCCATGGCTTCGAGCGCCCCATCCTGGAGGGCGCTGCCGATATTCTCGCTCAGACCAGTCTGGTGGTGATCGAAACATATTTTTTTCATATCCATCCCGATGCGATGCTGTTCCACGAGATGTGCGCCTATATGGCAGAACGGGGATTTCGGGTTATCGACATGTCCGAACCGCTCTGGCGGGAGCATGATCGGGCCTTGTGGCAGGTGGATCTGTTCTTTGTACGCTCTGATCGACCAGAGTTCCTTTGCAAAACATATGTTTAAGCGATGAACCGGTATCATGAGGGGCTCCGCCTTGCCTTATTGAACCCGATCAATCCGGATCATCCGATCGCCGAGCGTGAGCTGGCGCTGCGGTTGGCCCGCAGCATTGGGAATATGGGATGGGAAGCGCGGATTGTCAGTCGCGCAGGGCAGGTCGAGGCGATGGATCCGGATGCTGTCCTCTGTCTGCATCCCCAGGCCACGGCGAAACTCTCATCCCATCCCTGGCTTGCCTGCTACTGGAACCCCTCTTCGCTGCTGGATGGTGCCAGTGCTGTTGCCCGCGCTAATGGTACAGCGGCTGAGTTAAGCTATGATGCCTATCTGGTGTCGGGCTCTATCCTGCATGCCCATCTGGGCAGCCTGATGCGTGATGTCAGGCGCGAGCCGCCAGTCATGCCCTTCCATGTCAGTTCACCGCGTTCGACGCTGATATCCAATTTCGGTCCCCATAGCCGATTGTTCTACGTCGGTTCGAATTGGGATGGACGCCGTTATCCCGCCTTGCTCCGTACTCTCTCTGATGCCGGCATTCTTGCCTTGTACGGGACGCGGGAGCGCTGGTCCCACTTGCCCGATGCCTATCATGGCCCCTTACCGTTCGACGGATCTTCGGTGATCAACACGGCTCATCAATGGGGTATGGGGCTTTGTCTACACTTGCCCCAACATCGTGTAGAGGGCGTTCCGAATATGAGGGTGTTCGAGCTGGCTGCGGCGGGTGCGCTTATTCTGGCGGATCGACATCCCTTCATTGAGGAGCATTTTGGCGATAGCGTGCTTTACGTTGACATGGAAGGTGGTGAGGAGGCGATTGCTGCTGCCATCCTGGACCAGATCGCTTGGGCCAGATCACATGTCAGACAAGCCCAGGAGATGGCCGTCACGGCGCAGACGATCTTTAACAGCAGCCTTTGTCTGGAGAGCCTGCTGGCGCCCCTCCCGGATATTCTCGCCCGTTTGTCCAGCCCGCCTCCAAGCCCTGTTCGTCGCCATGTCGGTGTTCTACTGGCGGGCGGTGAGGACCTGTATGGACGGTTGCAGCAGCTGGCTGCGCAATCATCGGCCGTACCGAACCTGTCCCTCACGGCTCTCGTCTGCCAGGATGCGCCGCTGGACCTGGTGCAACCTGCCGGGGTTCGGGTTTGCCGCCTGGGGGAAGCCGTTGGAATGGAGGCCTTGCTGGCTGCACTGGAGGGCATGGATGGTCTGGCGCTCCTGCCCGATGCCATCATGTGGTACCCCGATCACCTGAAACGGCTGATCACCATGACAAAGCAGGGAGGCGCAACGATTGCGGCGGCCCTTTGGCCCATCCCTGTCGAATCGTCTGGATTTCCAATCGATCCTGCCGAGGAGTTGGCCTTGGCCCTCCCCGACGAATGCTGCATATCGGACGAACGATGGCCGGCATGGGTGACCCTGCGCGCGGGGGGGCTCTACTGCATACGGGACCGGCTGCTAGGGCTGACCGTGGAAGCTCATGACTGGTCCAGCTTCATGCTGCAATTGCCGTTTGCTCTCGCTTCATCAGGGCCTGTTGATCTTCAGCCTGTCCCAAGCCTGGCCCAGGTCCGATTGCCGTCAAGGAGTGCTGGTGCAGTTCCACTGCGTCCGATGAGGCGCGTGGAGTATGTTGTGGAAGCAGAGGCCAAGCCCCCCCGTTTTGCAGGGATCAGCGACCTGGATGCGCCCCTGGCATCCAGCATTCCTTTTCTGTGGAAACCCTCAGATTTCAATCGATTGCCACCAATTGGCGCGATATGGCTCTATGGTGCGGGCCAGGGAGGGGAGATCGTCCTCTATGGCTTGCCGCCCGAGGCCCGTGCCCGTGTAGTGGGGTTTCTCGACAGCAGTCGAGAAGGCGAACATCACCGCCTACCCTTGCGTCGGGTGGTCGACATAAAGCCAGGTGAACTTGCGACCTCTACAATCATCATAGCCGCACAGTATGTTTCGGAAATTATCAGAACACTCCGGCGGAATTCGATATATCCATCTCATATATTCAATGCGTATCCGTACATTTCTGCCATTCAAGAGGGTGGTGATTATTAAATTAATTATACAGAATTATATTAATGCTGATAAATATATCTTTGATTTTATCTATAACGTGCAACATCACCTATGGGAAGTCAGGCCAACGGGTTCCTCATTCCTTTTCTGTCGCTTCTATCCGTCTGCCTATGGCCTATCTCCTTTCCCAAGCCAACGCATGGCTTACGATCAGGTCCAGATCGTCCACGCGCGGGCGCCAGCCCAGCAGGTCGCGTAGGCGTGTGCTGTCGGCCACCAGCTCGACCGGATCGCCAATGCGGCGTGGGGCCTCAACCTTCGGCAGGGGCCGCCCTGCGGCACGGTCCACGGCTTCGGCCACCTGGCGTACAGAATAGCCGCGACCATATCCGCAGTTCAGCACCAGGCTGTTCCCGCCCTTCTCCAGATGGTTCAAGGCGCAGACATGCGCGTCTGCCAGATCGCTGACATGGATATAGTCGCGGATGCAGGTCCCATCCGGGGTGGGATAATCGCTGCCGAAAATGTTCAGAACCTTGCGCCGGCCCAGCGCCGTTTCGCAGGCCAGCTTGATCAGGTGGGTGGCGTTCGGGGTCACCTGCCCTGCCCGCCCTTGCGGATCGGCGCCGGCCACGTTGAAGTAGCGCAAAGCGATGTAGCGGAAGGCCTGATGTGCCGCTGCCACATCGGCCAGCATCTGCTCTGTCATCAGCTTGGACCAGCCATAGGGGCTGACGGGGGCGACCGGCGTCTGTTCGGTCACCATCCGGGTCGGCGGATTGCCATAGACGGCGGCAGTAGAAGAAAAGATGAAGCGCCCTACCCCGGTCTTGATACAAGTCTCGATCAGGCTGCGGCTGGCAGCCGTGTTGTTCCGGTAATATTTCAGGGGATCGGCCACGGATTCCGGCACGATGATCGAGCCGGCGAAATGCATGACGGTGCCGATGCGGTGATCGCGCAGCAGGGCGCCCGTCCGGTCAGTATCGGCGACATCCCCCACGATCATGGGCACATCGGCGGGGATCAGGTTCCTGTCGCCCGTGGACAGATCGTCCAGAACCACGACTGCGCGGCCCGCTGCCCGCAGTGCCAGAACGGCATGGCTGCCGATATAGCCCGCACCACCCGTGACAAGCACCGTATCCATATTCAATTCCTGGCTTCTGGGTGTTGCTACCATGCAGCATCCTGTTCGACCTTGGGAAGGGTGTTGCTGTTCAATTGATCCTTCCTATCAAGATGATATCAGAAAGCTATGTATTTGATTTTAAAAGGGTCTGTTCGTTACTGGGCAGCACCGATCTAGTTTTGGCAATTCCAATGAATGGCGTCTGTTAGGTGGTATGGGCTGCGATTTGTGTTGATATCAAGCGGGCCTGGATTGGGAGGGAGTTCCCGCACAGCACTGGTCAGGACCGAGTTCCTGGCATGGCAGCCTGAGAGCCGGTATGATCTCCTGACGCGAAGAAGATGGCACTGATACTGTGCATGCCGGGCAACGTGCGGAGATGAGAAATGTCAGGGTCATGGGAGCTTGTGCATTTCCCGATCGTCAGCGATCGGCGCGGTAACCTGACCTTCATCGAAGGCGGCAGCACGATCCCGTTTGATATCAACCGCGTTTATTATTTATATGACGTGCCTGGCGGTGCGCACCGCGGTGGTCATGCCCACAAGGAGCTGCATCAGGTCGTGATCGCCGTCAGCGGCAGTTTCGACATCCATCTGAACGATGGCAGGCGTCAGCAGACCGTGACGCTTAACCGTTCCTATTATGGTCTGTATATGCGCAACATGGTCTGGCGAGAACTCCATAATTTCTCGTCCGGGGCCTGCTGCGTGGTGCTGGCCTCCCACCATTATGACGAGGCGGATTATATCCGCGATCTTGATGAGTTCCTTTTCAAGGCAACAGGCGAACGACCTGAATGAGCATTCCTTTTTATGATCTGACCTCGGGCCATGCGGAAATCCGGTCAGAACTGGATGCGGCCATAGCGACCGTGCTGGATGCGAGCCATTATATCATGGGCCCGCAACTGGAAGCGTTCGAGGCGGAGTTCGCCGCCTATTGCGGTGCGCGCCATTGCATCGGGGTCTCCGACGGGCTGGCGGCCTTGACCCTGGGCCTGAAGGCGCTGGGGATCGGCAGCGGGGACGAGGTGATCGTGCCCAGCCATACATTCGTCGCGACCTGGCTGGCGGTTTCCGCCGCCGGTGCCATCCCTGTAGGGGTGGAGCCCGACCCGGCCAGCTTCAATATCGATCCGGCCAGGATTGAGGCGGCCATCACGCCGCGTACCCGCTGCATCATCCCCGTCCATCTTTATGGCCAGCCGGCGGATATGGTCGCTATCAACGCTATCGCGGCCCGTCACGGGCTGGCCGTGCTGGAGGATGCGGCTCAGGCCCATGGCGCCACGATTGCGGGGCGGCCTGTCGGGGGCATGGGGACCCTGGCGGCTTTCAGCTTCTATCCGATCAAGAATCTGGGCGCCCTGGGCGATGGCGGTGCGGTCGTGACCAATGACGACCAGCTGGCTCATCGCCTGCGCATGTTGCGCAACTACGGCTCTACCATCAAATACCAGCATGAGATCCTGGGCACGAATTCGCGCCTGGACGAAATGCAGGCTGCTATCCTGCGGGTCAAACTACTCCGGCTGTCGGCCTGGAACCGGCAGCGTCAGACGCTGGCGGCGGAATATACCCGTCTGCTGGCCGAATGCCCCTCGGTCGTGGCACCCGTGGTCCGTCCGGGGATGGAAAGCGTCTGGCATCTGTACGTGGTCCGGGTACGCGGTTCCCGAGAGGACCTAGCCTGTCATTTGAAGACGCAGGGCATTCAGACCCTGGTGCATTACCCCTGCGCCCCCCACCGGCAGCCTGCCTATGCACCGCTTGATCTTCGGGAGGGCACCTTTCCTCTTGCGGAGGCCATGGCATCCGATGTGCTGAGCCTGCCTTTCTGGCCGCAGATGCCGCTGACATCGGTGCGGTTCGTCGTAGACGCGATCGCTAGCTGGAAAGGTGCTTACTAGACGGCGTCAAATGCCAATCATTTGGATCTGTCGCTTGTCAGGTGCCGTACCTGATCCAATAACCCTGCTGCGTTCGCCAAATGGCCTTTGATACCAGCCGCTGCCGCCGCCTCCAGATCGCTGGCGCGATCACCAATAAGAAAGCTGCCCGCCATATCGATCGGCCAGCATCGAGCTAAATCAAGGATCATCCCAGGACTCGGTTTGCGCCAATCATCATCGCGCCGGTAGGCGACGACGGTTCCATCAGGATGATAGGGGCAATAGCGCCAATCATCGACATGGGCGCCGTCTTGCCTCAGTTGCTCCTGCATCCAGACATGCAGTGTCTGAACAGCGGCCTCATCATAATAGCCACGGGCCACACCAGCTTGGTTAGTGACGACAAAGACATAATAGCCGGCTTCATTCAGGTAACGGATCGCCGATGAAACATTCGGCAACCAGACAATCTGCTCTGGCCGATGAGCATAGCCAATATCTAGGTTCAGGACACCATCCCGGTCCAGAAAAGCTGCCGGACGCAGAAGATCGCTCATCGTCTCAACACTTTCATCCTACCCATCCCGACCGACCGACACAGTGATACACAAAGCCGGCCATTTCTGCGTCCTCGAGATTGAAGATGTTGTGCAGGTCGACCAGGACCGGGGCCTTCATCGCCTTGCAGATGCGGGACAGGTTCAGCATGCGGAGCTCGTTCCTTCCGTCAGGACCAGGGCGCAATCGGCACCGTTCAGCGCGCCATAGGCATCGTCCGCCCATTCCACACCGGGCAGCATCTTCTTCTCCGCCTCATGCCGACCCGCCGGGTCATAGGCGGCACGATGGCGCCCGCTTCAGACAAGGCCAGGATGATGTCCAGCGAGGGGGCGTCGCGCATGTCATCGGTGTTCGGCTTGAAGGTAACGCCCAGCACGCCGATGCGCTTACCCGCGACCGACCCGCCACAGGCCGCGATCACGCGGTCGGGGCGCATGAAATCTTCAATCGCGGAGCCTTCGCGCAGGAATTCCGGGTTCGACGCCACGTCGAAATCCGCCTCCGGCCGGTTCTTGCGGATGATGCGCGTCACCTCGCGACCCGTGCCTACCGGAACTGTGCTCTTGGTGACGATGACGGTGTAATCATTGGGGGCGAGAGCCGTCGCAATCTCCACCGTGGTCGATATGTTAGCTTTATGATATCACATTAATAGATAATTGATATCTTTTCTCGGCGATAAAACATCGCATTGCTTGAGTTGATCAAAAATCATTGGGAAGGCAAGGGTACCTTGCTGCTGGGAGACTGCATCCCATAAAATCAAATGATATCACTCTGATATCTGATAGATACCCTTGCTTCTTACCTGCACTTCGTCAGCTCTTGTTTTGGCTCGCCAGTTCACGCTCCAGCGCTGCGATGGCATGTTCCAGCACCTCACCCAGGACCCACCCTTCACGGTCGGCGATGGCCAGGAAAGTGTCGATCGTTTCCTGACGTGCTCGGATGTTAAACTGCACATTGCGGCCCGTGCGGTGCCGGCGCTGTTCGCGCCGCGCAGGTGGTGGCGGGGCCGTGATGGCCGGTGCAGGCTTTGCCTCCCTGCTGGGGAACCGGGCGGCTTCCGATACGGCGCGGATAGCGTCGGCCGGCGGGGCCTGGATATCGCGGGCGGCCTTAGGCGCGAAGCCGGACAGGTCCAGCCCCCCCTCCCCTTCCCCGAAAATGCTGGCGCGGGTTTTGGTCATGTTTGTCGCTCCCTTCAATTCCGGGGTCCGTCTACGGTCGCTTTCATGCCGCCTTTCAGGACGGCCACAACTTCGGCCGCGAAAGCCAGGGTATTGGCAGTGGCGGCCTTGATATTGGTGACCTGGGCCGGGTCCAGATCGGCCAGTGTGCCGCCAAAGGCGAAGATGGCGCGGAAGGCGTCGCGCTCATGCAACTGCGTCTCGAAAACGGGGACCTCGTTATCGGCGAACTCTGCCGCGATGCTTTGCAGGGAGCGAGGGCGGATGGCCGCACTGGTGCGGGTGAACAGTACGGCAAACGGGATGTCCCGGCGGAAGGCTCTTTCCTGGCTGCGCACCAGCCGGATGGCCTTCACGGCCTCGCCGGCATCCAGCTGCGACCCCTGGCTGGGGATGACCACCAGATCGGCCCGGCTCATGGCGTAGCCGACCATCATGGAGGCCGTCCCTTCCAGATCGACAATGACGAAGGCGGTCTTCTGCGCCGCCTCATCGATGGCGTCGGTTACCGTCTCTTCGGTGACATCGGCCAGGACTGTCAGATTGGCGGGCTTGCCCGGCAGCCGTGCCCAGCGGGACACCGGCTTGTTCGGGTCGGCATCAATGATGGTGACGCTGGCACCCTGCCCTGCCAGGGCCGTAGCCAGCAAAACCGCGGAGGTGGACTTACCGGCCCCACCCTTGGGGCTGGCGAAGACGATGGTGGGCATGGGGTCTGACCCATTGGTTTCGGTCTGTGAATATGATGCTATCAGATAGTCATCTGGATTTCATCATGATATCAGATAGGACTCTGCTATTTAATAGCATTCAAATATCATGTTGCTATATGATAGCAGAATGCTTTCACGCCACTCCGCGATAGGCTTTGAACCAGTCGATGAAGCGGGGAATGCCGTCATCCAGGCTGGTGCGAGGATGATAACCCAGGTCCTGGGTGCTGGCGTTGATATCGGCGCAGGTGGCGGCGACGTCGCCCGGCTGGATCGGTTCCAGCTCCCTCTCGGCCTTGCGGCCCAGGGCCTGTTCGATCAGGCCGATGAAGCGCAGCAGTGGTTCGGGGCGGTGGTTGCCCAGATTATAGACCCGATGTGGCACCACATCCTGACCCGGCGTGGCGGGTCGGTCGAGCGCGGCCAGCACGCCCGCCACGATGTCATCGACAAAGGTGAAATCACGGGCCATGTCGCCATGGTTGAAGACCCGGATGGGCTTTCCTTCCAGAATAGCCTCGGCGAACAGCATCGGCGCCATATCGGGCCGGCCCCAGGGGCCATAGACCGTGAAGAAGCGCAGGCCCGTGGCCGGCAACCCATAGAGATGGCTGTAGGTACGGGTGATCAGCTCATCCGCCCGCTTGGTGGCGGCATAGAGCGAGACGGGCCGGTCTACGCGGTGATCGATGGAGAACGGGATCTCCTGATTGGCGCCATAGACGGAGGAGGAGCTGGCATAGACGAAATGCTTCAGGCCCGGCAGCAGGCGTGCCGCCTCCAGCATCACCACCTGGCCCATCAGGTTGGTCTGAATATAGGTATAGGGATCGATCAGCGAATGGCGCACCCCGGCCTGGGCGGCCAGGTGGATGATGCCGGTCATGTCCGGATGCGCATGGACCAGGGCCGTCATGCCATCGCGGTCGGCAATGTCCAGCTTCTGGAAGCGGAAGCCGGGATGGGGGGTAAGAAGGTCCAGCCGCGCCTGCTTCAGGCGGATATCGTAATAGGGGGAGAAATTATCCATCCCCAGCACCTGTTCCCCCCGGTCCAGCAGCGCCCGGCAGGTATGGTATCCGATGAAGCCGGCAGCGCCGGTGACCAGGATCGGCATGGCATGTCCCTACATCGCCGGGTGCATTGGAGATAGGAGGCTATGAGCGATCCGGCCGGGGATGGCAAGGGGTTGGGTTCAATATGATATCTGTAAGCTATCTGATATCATATTGAACCCAACCTCGGTGCCGCCATTCCGAGTGCCCTTCAGTCCATGGATGGAATGATGCCGGTTTGGGCCAGATGACGCATAACCGCATCGGCCAGGAATGCCGCATCGCCGGCGCCGGTATCGAGGCGCAGATCGGGTTCCGTCGGAGGCTCGTAAGGGCTGCCGATACCTGTGAAGTTGGGCAGGGCGCCGGAACGCGCCTTGCGATATAGGCCCTTCACGTCGCGTGCCTCGCAGATCTCCAGCGGGGTATCGACAAAGATCTCCAGAAACTCACCGGGCGGCAACAGAGACCGCGCCATCTCGCGGTCGGCACGGAACGGGCTGATCAGGCTGACCAGCACGATCAGGCCGGCCTCAGCCATCAATTGTGCTACATGGGCGACGCGCCGGATATTCTCCACCCGGTCGGCGGGCATGAACCCCAGATCCCGGCACAGGCCATGGCGGACATTGTCGCCATCCAGGCTCATCGTTCGGCAGCCCGCCGCATGCAGCCTCTGTTCGACCAGATCCGCGATGGTGGATTTCCCGGCCCCCGACAGGCCCGTGAACCACAGTACGCAAGGCCGGTGCCCATTGGCGGCTACCCGGTCCGACTTGCCCACCCGCATGGGCTGACGCTGGATATTGCCGGCCCGGCGAAGGCCGTGCAGGACCATGCCGCAGGCCAGCGTGGCATTGCTGTGACGGTCGATCAGGATGAAGCTGCCACAGGCCCGGCCATCGGCATAGGGTTCGGCGGGCAGGGGGCTGTCGAGCGACAGGTTACACAGGCCGACATCATTCAGCCCCAGCGCATGGGACGCCAGATGCTCCAGGCTGTTCACATCCACACGATGCTTGATCTGGGTGATCTGTGCAGTCGCCGTGGCCGTGCCCATCCGGATCAGGTAGGTGCGGCCCGGCAGCAGCGGCTCGTCATGCATCCAGATGAGATGGGCCGTGAACTGGTCGGTCACCTCGGGCTCCGCTCCCGGCGGCACCAGCAGGTCACCACGGCTCACATCGACATCGTCGGTCAGCACAAGCGTGACAGCCTGACCGGCGGCAGCCCGGTCACGGTCCCCATTCTGGGTGACAATGCGGGCAATGGTGCTGGCGCGGCCCGATGGCAGGACCCGCACGGGCGCACCCGGCTGGATCGCGCCCGCCGCCACGGTGCCGGCCAGGCCCCGGAAGTTCCCGTCCGGGCGCACGACCCATTGCACCGGGAACCGGAAAGGCCCGTCGGACGCGTCCGACGTTGCCGGGGCTGCTTCCAGCATAGCCAGCAGCGGGCCCCCCGCATGCCAGGGCGTATGGGCTGACGTCCGGGTAACATTGTCCCCCGTCAATGCAGAGAGCGGCACCGGCTGGATAGAGGTGAAACCCAAGGCGGCGGCAAAGGCCCGGTAATCTGCCACGATGGCCTCGAACCGGGCCTGGTCCCAACCGATGGCATCCATCTTGTTGACTGCCAGCACCACCTGACGCACGCCCATCAGCGACAGGATGAAACTGTGACGGCGGGTCTGGGTCAGCAGCCCTTTGCGCGCATCAACCAGCAGCACGGCCAGATCGGCGTTCGAGGCGCCCGTGGCCATGTTGCGGGTATATTGTTCGTGTCCCGGCGTATCGGCGACGATGAAGCGCCGCCGTGCCGTGCCGAAATAGCGATAGGCGACATCGATGGTGATGCCCTGTTCCCGCTCCGCCGACAGGCCGTCGACCAGCAGCGCCAGATCCAGGTTGCCCCGCCCTGTCGTGCCATGGCGTTCGCTATCCCGCGCCAGTGAGGCAAGCTGATCCTCTGGCACAGCGCCACAATCATGCAGCAGCCGGCCGATCAGGGTGGATTTGCCGTCATCGACGGACCCACAGGTGATGAAGCGCAGCAGGGATACCATCAGAAATAGCCCTCCCGCTTCTTCTGCTCCATGGAGGCGCCGGCATCGGCATCGATCAGCCGGCCCTGGCGTTCCGACAGGCGGGACCCCGCCAGCTCGTCGATGATGGCCTCCAGCGTGTCGGCCTGGCTGTCGATGGCGCCGGTCAGCGGATAGCAGCCCAGGGTCCGGAACCGCACCTTCCGCATCTCTGGCACTTCCCCCGGCAGCAGGGGCAGACGGTGATCATCCACCATGATCCAGGTGCCGTCCCTCCACACGACAGGACGCGGCTTGGCGAAATAGAGCGGTACGATGGGAATGGCCTCACGCGCGATATAGGCCCAGACATCCTGCTCGGTCCAGTTGGACAGGGGGAAGGCGCGGATGCTTTCGCCCTTGCCGATGCGCCCATTATAGAGATTCCAGAGTTCCGGGCGCTGATTGCGCGGGTCCCAACCATGATTTCGATCTCGGAATGAAAATACCCGCTCCTTGGCGCGGCTGCGCTCCTCATCACGCCGCGCGCCGCCGAAGGCCGCATCGAAACCGAAATGATCCAGGGCCTGCTTCAATCCTTGTGTCTTCATGATGTCGGTATGCACAGCCGATCCGTGGCTGATCGGACCTACCCCCTGGGCGACGCCGTCGGGATTGGTATGGACCCGCAGTTCCAGCCCCAGGTCCGCCGCGATCTTGTCGCGGAAAAGGATCATCTCCCGGAACTTCCAGCCCGTATCGACATGCAGGAGGGGGAAGGGCAGGCGGCCTGGATAAAAGGCCTTCAGCGCCAGATGCAGCATCACGGCGCTGTCCTTGCCGATGGAATAGAGCATCACCGGTTTGCGGAACTGGGCGACCACTTCCCGGATGATGTGGATGCCCTCCGCTTCCAGCTGATCAAGATGGGTCATGCTGCTCATTTTGTTCCAGACATCGGCATAAGCGACCTTGGAGCACCGCCGCTAATCTTCTCAAATTACAGGCATAAGCAACGGTCGGATGGGGGAGGCGCCAGCAGCGGCCCCCCCACAGGTCAGACAAACCCAGCGATCCGCTGCCTGCCAAGGGGCTCTGCGTTTGGTGTGCTCAGGGCTCGCGCAGGCCTTCCATCGTGTTGCTTAGTACCCGGTCCGCCAGATTTGCGATGATGGGGCGGCGACCAACGACAATGTCCGCCTGCAGCGGCATGCCGGGAACCAGACGGACATCGCCCGCCACATTCTTCAGATCGACGGACTTGATCTCTGCCCGCACCCGATAGAAGCGTTCCGCCGCAGCGGAACCGTCATCGCGTGTCGTGAAGCTGTTCTCGCTGATGGCCCTGACTTCGGCCTTCACAGTGCCAAAGCGGGTGAATTCATAAGCGTTGAGCTTGACCTGAACCTCGTCTCCGACCTTCACGAAGCCCTGATCCATACCGGCGACCTCTGCTTCCACCTCCAGAGTGGCATTGGCCGGCATCAGGCTGACCAGCACCTCACCCGACGGTACCACCGAGCCAGTACCCACATCGGCGACACTGACCACCGTGGCATCGGCTGCCGCGCGCAGTTCCACCAGATCGCGCCGGAATTGCGCCTTGGACAGTTCATCCTCGACGGCGTTCAACTCGGTCTGTTTCGTGGCCAGTTCCTTGGTCAGCGCGGATTGCCATTCCTGGATATAGGCCTCACGCTCCGCCGTGATGCTCTGCAGCTCATGACGCGAGGTGATGACCTGCTGCTCGCTGTTGGACAGGTTGCGGGAAATCTCGGCTTTGCTGTCCTGTGCGATCAGGACGTTGAGCCGGCTGCCGACTTCCTTGCGGGCCAGGTCGGACCGCATCTGTTCAATTTCGCTGCTGACTTTCAGACGGGACCGGTAATGCTCGGCGTCGCGCAGGCCGCTGGCGATCTGACCATTGACGGCCTGTATACGCTGGTCGAACACGGCAATCCGGGATTCCCGCTCCGCCTGCCGAGCCTTCCAGATGGCATATTCGGTTTGTCCCGCCTTGTCGCCGTCCGCAGGCTTGGCAAGCGCTGCGCCGGCCTGTTCGGCCTGCAAGCGGGCAACCTGGGCCTTAAGGGCTTCACGTGAAGAGCTGAGCTGAGAGACATCAGCACTGGAAATCGTGGGATCAAGGACGACTAGAAGGTCATCCTTGATGACTGTCTGTCCGGGCCGTACCAACACTTCACGCAGCACCGAGGATTCCAGAGGCTGCACCAGCAAGGTCGGCGTTCGCGACACCAACCGGCCAGGTGCCGACACGACCCGGTCGATCTCCACGACACAAGAAAGTGTAATCGCCAGAACGATCATAGCAAACAGCGCATGCACCGTCATCCGGACGCGCGGAGGGTAGGGAGCGCCAGTGATTTCCGCCATGTGGGACTGGAAATCATTGATCGACTGGTCGGCATTGTCGTAGCGGCTACTCGGCCGCAGGACCAGGGATCGACCGTTCATTGCTGGGTGCTCCGGAGGGGGGCGGGGACTGGTGACGGTTCTGCTGGAACCAGAGATGGCGGTAGATCGGACAGCGTACGACCAGCTCATCATGGGTGCCGATATCGTAGACCTGACCACGCTCCATGACGATGATCTGGTCGCAATCGACCAGCGAGGCAAGCCGGTGCGAAATCACCACCATCGTCCGGCCTTCAGCAATGTAGCGAAGGTTGTTGTTGACGATGCTTTCGCTTTCCGGATCAAGGGCGCTGGTGGCTTCGTCCAGGATCAGGATGGGGGGATCGACCAGCAGGGCGCGGGCGATGGCCAGCCGCTGACGCTGTCCACCCGACAGGTTGGTGGCGCCTTCGGTCAGGACCGTGTCGTAGCCGGCGGGCAGACGCTCAATGAACTCCTCGGCACCGGCCATCCGGGCGGCCTGGATGACGTCCTCAAAGGTCGCATCGGGGCGGGCGATGCCGATATTCTCGCGGATGGTGCCGGTGAACAGGAAATTATCCTGTAGCACGACCCCCAGATTGGCCCGCAGATGCGTCAGGTCCATCTGGCGCAGGTCGGTGCCATCGATCTTGATCAGGCCGTCATAATCCTGATGCAAGCCCTGCAGCATACGGGTGACGGTGGTCTTGCCAGACCCGCTGCGCCCCATGATGCCGGTGACGCTGCCTGCCGGCAATGCGAAGCTGACACGGTCCAGGGCATAGGATTGAGCGCCGGGATAACGGAACCGCACCTCATCGAAGAGGATGGCACCGGCAAAGCGGGGCCGCATCCCATGGGTTGACCGCGTATCTTCGGCTGGGATGTTGACCAGAGAGGATACCTGATCCAAGGCACCGCGAACCTCTTGAATACCCTGGAGGAGGCTCGCGATCTGGACGAAAGGTTGGGTGACGCGGCCTGCCAACATGGTGAAGGCGACCAGAGCACCGACGGCTACGGCCCCCTCCTTGCTGCTCAGCGCCAGATAACAACCTAACAGCAGCGAGCCGGAATAGATCAGCTTCTCAATGGGCTGAAGAATGGTTTGCGGCAGGTTCATCAGGAACTGCATGTCCCGGTGGGCTGTCACGGCTTCTGACGCAGCATCATCCCATTGCTGCCGGCGGCGTCCCTCCAGGGCCAGCGTCTTGATCGTCCGCATCCCATGGATGGTCTCGATCAACAGTGAGCCCTTTGCCTGCTCGGCACGAACCACACGACCATAAGCCCTTCCGACTGCCGGCATGAAGAGCAGGATGACCAAGAACATGATCAGCGCCAAGCCCAGCACGAAGAAGGTGAGAGGCGCGTGCATATAGAACATGACGGGCAGCAGCACGATCAACACCGTGCTGTCCAGCAGGGTGGAAAAGACCTGCCCGGTCAGAAAGTTACGGATGCGGTTGGCCTCAGAGATCTTGAAACTGATCATACCTGTGGGCTGCCGCTCGAACACCTCGATGGGCAGGCCAATCAGCCGGTCGAAGATGTAGGTGCCGATCCGTGCATCGGTGCGCGCGGTTCCTTCAGCAACAAGCCACCGCCGCAGATACCCGAAGACCGTATCAAAGATCACGACAAAGAAGACCCCGACCGCCAGCACAAATAGGGTCGACATGCGCTGATGCACCAGCACCCGGTTGACCACCAGAAAATAGAGTAGGGGCGGCACCAGGGCGAAGAAGGACATAGCAAGTGCCGAGAGACCGACATCGCGGAAGATGCGCTTGTCCTTGGCCAACTGCCGGACCAGCCACCCAAGGCTGAAATCCTCCTCGGCTTGGCTGGCACCGTGCTTGCGCTTGAACAGAATGACCTCACCATCCCAAATCTCTGACAGGCTGACGAGATCATGGGGCTGAGGTTGCATGCCATCCACCGGATGGCGGAGCGAAACCACGGGTGGCGATGATTGTGCATGCGCACTCACGAGGACTTGTGCCGTACCATCTTTCATGCGTAGCAGAGCGGGGACGGCTCGACCTAGACGCAGCAGATGCTCAAACCGCAGGCGGGTCCTTTGTGCCTTCAGGCCATTCTGCTCAGCAGCAGCAACGATGCTGGCCGCTGATACCTCTTCCGAGCTTCGGGCGAACTGTCGGATCAGCTGTTCCTGTGACAGATGCAAGCCGTGGTGGCGAGCGATGAAACGCAGGGCCTCCAGCATCGTGTGTGACGGAGGGCCAATATTCTCCTCCGTGTTCACATCCGCGTGCAACATGCTGTCCCTTCTAACAAACCGCAACTCATGCCAACAGGTGTAGAGTGCAGCGCGAAATTGGCGGTTTCGGTAAGGTCAAGTCAAGTCCGGCGATGCCGGCCTATATCCAAAGAGGGCAGCGGCTACAGCAATGCCCGTAACCGGTCCATTTCCTGTCGGATGGCCATGGCGCGGTTGGCCAAGCCAGTATCCTCGACATCATTGACGTCATGTGACGTGAAATGATCATCCGGTCGCCGCCAAGCCGCCGACCTCGCCTGTTCGGTGGCTTGACCTCGGTTACGCTTCTGCTGCCATTCCGCTCTGGATTTCGTAAAATAGTGATTGAGAACCAGGCGTTGGGCCTTTGGTACCGCGTGATTATCAGGGTGGCCCTGACTGCCGCCCAATTGCCAAAATTCATCGACGAGGCACCCCTGTGCAACCTGGGCCGTGTGGATATCGGGGCGAAGAACGGCGCGGGCTTGCACAATCGTCTTTACCAGATTGTTGCGGGGGTCTTGGGCATGTGCCCGGCGGGTAAACCGGCTCACCACCAATTCGTCGGTCTGCTCAAGATGGCCGTTGGAGCCGAACAGCCGCCAAGGCACCAAGAGCCCCGCCGCTGTTTCGTAATCCTTCAAGATTTCCGGAACGGTCTCGCAGCGCAGCGGGTTCAGGAATTCATCAGCGTCAATGAAGGCAACCCAGTGGCTGCGCTCCGCCAGACGGGCCAGGCCCGCGATGTAGGCAGGCCTTTGGACGGCCACACCCGGTATGTCCGGCCAGGGCACGTAATCGAGAATGCCGGCCCTTGCCAGTTTGGCCAGCAATTCACTGCTTCCGTCCGTGCTGCCGTTGTCGAAGATCACAAAATGCTCGACCCCGACAAGCCGATGATGGGCCAACCATTCCAGCAGATAAGGCCCTTCATTCTTGACGATAGCACAGACCGACAGGGTGATCGCTGGAGGCGCGTCCAGCGGCTCCAGCGGGCGGAAACGGAGGTTGGGTAATCTCAGGCGGGCTGGAGTCCCTGCCAGCGGGGTGCCATCAGGGACCTGTACGATCAGTTCCCCTGCACGACCATCCAAATGGCTGTCGGGTAATGAGACAAAGAATGCATGGTTCCCTGAACCGATGCCGGCAGCCTGGAGGTCAGGGCGGTGCGTCGCTGCGAGGCCGCTGGCCACGGGTTCGCCATTGAACAGGATACGAACCTCAACCCGTTCATCCGGATTAGACGGATTCCAGGCCCAGCCACAGACGGCCCGGCCACCAATACAGTCGAAATGTCCTTGTACAGACATCAGCGCCCCCATGCCTGGCGGGGCGGTAGGGCCAGACCGGTAAAGGGGACGCCGTCAAGATTGAGGTTAGGGCTGTAATACGGGTCGGCCATGGCAAGATGGGACCAGCGGCGGCGCATATACAATTCCTCTTTCATGGCCCTGGCCCGTTTTTCAGGCGTGTCGTCGCGGCCCCGGCTGACGCTTTCATAATGGTACAGGTCGATATGGGGGGTCCAGACGATGTTGCCCCCGCGTTCGCGCAAGCGTAGGCAGAGATCGACATCGTTGAACGCGACCGGCAGATTATCGGCATCGAAACCACCCAATGCCTGGAAATCGGCCTGGCGGATGAACAGGCAGGCGGCTGTGACGGCGCTGTAATTGCCGGCCACCTGCGTGCGGTAGAAATACCCTTCATCTGCTACGCCGACATGCTGGAAGGCATTTTCGGCCAGACCGCCGGTGCCGACGACGACACCGCCATGCTGTAGCATGTCATTGCCAAAGCGCAGACGCGCGCCGACGGCTCCAACCTCGGGCCGCGAGAGCAGGCCGATAGCGGTTTCCAGCCAGTCCGGCGTGATCAGTTCCACGTCATTATTGATGAAGCCCAGAATGTCCCCGTCGGCCTGGGCTGCCGCAAAGTTGTTCATGTCGGCGTAATTGAAGGGGGCGTCATAGGGAAGGACGCGGAAATGTCCCTGATGCTTTCCGGCCTCTAGCCAGGCCAGTGTTTCCGGTTGTTCGCTCTGATTGTCGATGATCAGGATTTCATAGTTCGGGTACTGGGTACGCTGCCGGATACTGTCCACGGCTGTGCGTAACAGGTTGAGCCGGTCGCGGGTGGGAATGATCAGGCTGATCCGGGGGTGGTTGGCGGGCAGCCTCCATCGAATGCGCCGCAGCCCCTGTTCGGGATTCATGATTTCCACCTCTGCGCTGCCAGACAGACAGGTCGCAATCAACTGCGCGATATCTGTGCTGACGGCCTGTGCCGGCGGGCGTTCCAGGCTGCCCAGCACCTCTGGCAGGCGCACGATACGGGCCGGGTCGGCCGATAGGATCGCCCCGTACCGCATGCCGGCCAGGGTCCGCCGCTGGCCCTGTCGGGCCAGAACCTCCTCCCGGATCAGCGTGACGCCCCGCATGTAATCCTGGGATAGCGCCAGATCGGGGCTCCAGGCTGGACGGAACCAGGGGAAGGGTTTGCCGTCACGCGTCACCTGCATGTCGGCATAGACGATGTCCGCCCCCGTCTCCACGGCAAGGGACAGCAGCCGCTGTGCGGCATTGGCGAAGGGAATGGTGCCTTCATCGACGCACAGGAGATAGGAGCTGCCATCGGGCACCTTCAGGCGCAGAGCCCGTTCAGGCAGGTCTGCCGGCCAGTCAGCCAGCGAAACCTCTCCCGCCTGCGCCCGGTACCAGTCGGCGTAATAGGCGAACCCGACGGAGCGGGGCAGCAGGGCTTCGACATGGCGCAGATAGCAGTCGAGCAGTAACCCAGCTCCTTGCCGCGACGCCCCATCCGTGGAGGTCATCAGCCGGCTTAATAGAGGTCGGGCACCTTCGGTAAGGCCAACGAAGCTGACAGGACTGCCGGGCAGGGGACCGTAATCTTCTGCGACCACGGTCACTTCACGTGTGACGCCATCCAGCATCCAGAAGGGCATGGGCAGGGAAAAGGCATGGTCTCCATTGCCGATGCCGGCATTGATCAGATCGCCGCGCCTTTCATCTGCATCCGTGGCAGAGACTTCCTGTCCATCGACCAGCGCACGTACACGCACGGTCCGGTCGGGGGCATGAGGGTGCCAGCACCAGCCTTTGATGTTCGTCCCCAGTACCGTATCGACATTGCCCCGGATCAGGGAGGCATCGCTGGCCAGTTCCGTCTCGTCCGGTACGGGCAGGTCGTCTTGTGTGAACAGGATGCTGCCGCTGGATGCTTCACACACCAGGAAAGGCTGACCGATCTTAAGATGGAGGGGGATGCGGAAGCCGCACCGGCCGTCGCCATGCCCGCCCTGGGCCACATCTTGCCTGTCCAGATTGGCCACACCAGCCGCCACTGGCTGGCCTTGTACTTCTACGCTCAACAGAAGGCGGCGTCCCGGCTCCGCGGAATTATAGGCCCAACCGATAAGCACATTATCGATATATGATTCCAAATAGCCGATCACCCGCATCTTTCCGACGTCCCTATCCGGATGACTGCCGAGAAAATGGCTATACACGGCTGCCACCGCCTTGGGCAAACCATACCCGCGAAAGCCTCCCTGTCCGCTCTATTCATGGCAGTAGTCACGCGGCCATGGCCCGGTCCAGCAGGAGGGGTGTCAGGGGGCCGAATTCCACGACGCGGCCCTGCTCCAGCACGGCCACCTTGTTGCACAATCGCTCCACCAGGACGCGGTTATGCGTGGCGATCACCATGAGGGCGGAACGGTCGATCAGGCCGTTGACCCGCTGTTCGGCCCGCTCCATGAAGGCGCTGTCCCCCGCCGTGATCCATTCATCTAGCAGCAGGATCTGCGGGGAGATGGCCGTCGTCACCGCAAACATCAACCGCAGCAGCATGCCCGAGGAATAGATTTTTACCGGCAGGTCCAGATAGCCGCCCAGACCGGAGAAAGCGCTGATCTCTCCTGCATAGGCATCGACCTCTGCCGCACTCATGCCCAGCAGCAGGCCGCGTAGCCGCACATTCTCCCGCCCCGTGGCCTCGGGATTGATGCCGACCATCAGGTCGAACATGGGGGAGACGCGGCCCCGGACATGGACCCGGCCACCCGTCGGTTCGTAGATGCCGGCCATGGTGCGCAGCAAGGTGCTTTTTCCGGCGCCATTATGTCCGACCAGCGCGACACGGTCGCCCTCCTGCAGGTGGAGATTCACCCCCGCCAGCGCATCGATATGCACCCGCGCCCCCGGTTCGCGCCCGATACGCCCGCCTGTCGACAGGTTGAGGGCCGTCTTCTTCAGAGACCTTCCATGCAGCCCGAAAATCTGGAAACGGACACTCACATCCTCAAGGCGGATTTCAGCACTCATCGGGTCACGTCCAGTAAGTGATACGGGGGCGTGCCGCCCGGAAGGTCAGCAGGCCTGCCAGCAGCCCTGTCAGTGCGATCAGGCCCGATACCAGCCAGTGCACGGGATCGCTATGCCCGGTGGTCAGCGGCTGGCGCAGGATTTCCAGCAAATAATAGAAGGGATTCAACAGCAAGGCCGGATGGTCTTCCGCCAGGAAGCTGCCCTTCCACAGGACCGGTGTGATGAAGAAGGCGCCCGTGATGATGGTGGCCACGATCTGGGATACATCGCGGAACCGCATGCAGATGCAGGCCAGTGCCAGACCCCAGCCATAGCCCGACAAGGCCAGCAGCGCCAGGGCCAGCAAGGCCAGCCCCACATCTAGAAGCGAGACCGGCACGCCAAACCAGACCAGGACGGCCACAACGATCAGGGCATGGTGCAGCAGCACCAGCAGATTCCGGGCAACGACCCGGCAGACGAACAGGCTCAGGGGCAAACGGATCTGCTTCAGATAGCCCTCGGCTTCCGTCAGAGCCGTGCAACTTTCGTTGATCAGGCCCGTGATCAGGGTCCAGGCCACCATGCCGACGGCGACATGCGGCAGGAAGGCATGCACATCGACATTGAAAAGGTTGGCATAAACGACGCCGATACCCACGGTGAAGGCCAGCATGCTGATCGTCACCCAAAGGGGCCCCAGCAGCGAACCCCGATATTTCTGACGAATATCGCTGGCCGCCAGGGTCAGCCAGATCCGCCAGCAGGCCAGCCCGCGTCCGATATCGGCGAATGCCAGGCCGAAGGAAGGTGATCCATCGGCCCGGAATTCCTCAAACCGGTCGGTACGGGTCGCGGCCGTCTCCGGTTGGCGATCTGACATGACGAACATACTTCTCATTTCCGAGGCTCGGACCGCAGATATATCGTAACGGATGCCAGCCTCAAATGTTGATCGAAACCCTGTCTGCCATGTTCCAGGCCGGCAAGGTTGGTTTTGTTTGGTCAGCCGGTACGAAACCCGTATACTAAATCAACTCCTTATGTGGTAACCCATCCTCGGTTATCAGAAGCCCAAGTAATGGCGATAAGCCAAATTCAGATAGAATAGCCATGAGACTGCGAAATAAAATAAGATGGCTTTACGAGGAGATGGTCGATCTATTCGATTTTATCCGCGCCTATGTGTTTTCTGTTTTTCGGCCAAACTACATCCGCCGCAAGTGGGATGGTGAGGATGTTCTGGCCAGTGCAAGGCGAGTGGCCGTTTTCAATCACTTCGACAAGCGCGGCGTGGTCCATGATTATGTCCTGCATTATCTGAGTGAATTGCGGCGTGCTGGTTTTACCATCGTCTTTACCAGCAACTCACCCCGCTTCCCCAGGGCCAGCGTGGAGCGTCTGTCGCCTCTGGTGGCGCGTATCCTTTGGCGCTCCAATGTCGGCTATGATTTCGGGGCCTTCAAGGATGGCATCGCCCAGGTCCCCGACGTGAACAGCTTGGAGATGCTGCTGGTCACGAATGACAGTATCTACGGTCCTGTGCAGGATCTGGGTGAGATTATCGGCAATGCCGATCCCGCCGAGGCCGATGTCTGGGGCATCACCGACTGCTGGTCGCGCCTTTTTCATCTGCAGAGCTATTTCGTTCTGTTCCATCCAAAGGCTCTCCAGGACAAGGCCTTCCGCCGCTTCTGGCGCTGGCTGCCCTATTTCCGGCGCAAGGAATGGGTGATCCGGTATGGGGAGATCGGGCTGACTCAGTATCTGATGAAGCATGATCTGCGGTGTCAGGCGCTCTATCCCTATCGTGCCATGGTCGCCCGGGTGTCCGGCCCGATCGAGACCTATCTGGAAAAGACCGACCCCAAGGATGATCCCATCCGCTATCGCTATCTGGAGATGATTGGCCGTTTCCTGCGCGAGGGTGTGGCCCTGAACCAGACGCATTTCTTTTGGGATGAGTTGCTGGTGACCAGCCGCTGTCCCTTCATCAAACGCGATCTTCTTCAGCGCAATCCCGTGGGCATTCCCTACCTCCAGCACTGGGAGAACTTGCTGAAGGATGTGTCATCCTATGATGCGCGCTTGATCGTGAAGCATTTGGAATATTCGATGCGCAACCGGGTTTATTGAGGCGGGAAGGCCGCCAGCAGAGCGTCATTCAGGGCTTTCGCCGGCAGGCCCGCCGGCAGCAGCAGGCCGCCACCGGCCATGCGCAGCCTTTCCGCCTGGGCACCCAGATCGAAGGCCGCCACGGGCAGGCCGGCATCCATCACATGGGTCAGCGCATAGCACCAGGTCTCCGGCCAGACAGAGGGCAGCAAGGCCGCATGCGGGCGCAGTTCCGCCAGGAGTGCGGGAGCCTCTTCCTCCTTGTAACGGCCTGTCATGAAGACCCGGCCCGTATCCGCCAGCGCGTCGTCATCCATGCTGTAGCCCAGAATCAGGAACAGCAGCGGCAGGTTCCGTTCCGCCGCATCGCGCGCGCAATCCAGCAGCAGTCCATAGCCCTTGGGCGGCCCGATGGCGCCGGGGACCACGATACGCAACGCCTCCCCCGGCCGCCGGACCGGCAGGGCTGGGGAAGGGGGGGCGGGTCGGGCTGTTTCCGCAGGTGCCACCTGGAAATGGGCCGTGGGCACATAGCGGCGCATACGGTTGGCCGTATCGTGACTAGAGCAGCCGACGGTCTGGGCACCCTGTAATACCTGCCGTGTCAGGTCGCGCCAGGCGGTCACCGAGCGGTCGATACCCAACAGATCGCCATGCGTCGCGACGCAAACCTCGCATTGGGCTGTCTCCGGCTCTCCGCAATAGTTCCAATCACCGTCCAGCAGGTTGATGCGGGGGCATATCCAGCCATAGTCATGGATATGGGCCCGGTAGGGGAACCAGCCGGCCAGTCGGGATAACAGATCGCCCGACATCTGTGCGGGATGATGCAGTTCAGCGCCGGTCACGCCCAGGTGCCGCAGATCGGCCCGCAGATCGTCCAATTCCGTCCCGGCATCATAAATCAGATTGGTCAGATGCGGCGCATCCGGGGCTTCCAGCCGTAGCGTCGGATGCCCGGCCTCCGGCTGCGCGGGGCGCAGGATCAGCACATCCTGCCCGCCCTTGCCCCTGTCCTTAACCAACTGGTCGATAAAGCGGTCGGTTCCCCCGCCCAACTGCGCGCAGAGGACCAGGGCCGGGCGCGGGGACCCTTGCCCCCCCAGTTGTGCCAGATCCAGCCGCCGGCGCGCCAGGCGCAGGGGATCGGCAGCGATGAAGGTATTGATATCAGCCTGATATCCTGGATAGCGCTGTTCCAGGATCGCCAGGGCCGCATCGATCCGGGCCTGTTTGCCCGTGCTGAAGGATGCGCTGCCGACATGGCCCACGAACAGATCCAGGGCCATACGGTGCCGCCAGCCAGCAGCAGCGGCCCGCAGGCAGAAATCATTCTCTTCGCCATAGCCCGTGCCGAAGGCGTCGGCGTCGAACCAGCCGACCCGGGCCAGACAGTCCCGCCTGATATACATGCAGAAACCGACTGCCGTCGGAATGTCCAGCACCTGCCCGGCCAGATACTGGCCCGCCAGCCGGTTCAGCGCATCGATATCGACGCTTGCCAGGGCTGTCGACGCATTGGCCGCGGGATAGGAACAGATGGTGGCGTCATTCGACCAGGGCGTGACGGTGCCTGTGTCCGCATCCCGGTGGGCGGCGGCCCGCAGGCGGCCAAGCCAGCCATCGCTGACCAGTGTATCAGCATTAAGCAGCACGACATCCCGCCCCGGATGCTGGGCCATGCCGATATTGACCGACCGCACGAAGCCCAGATTGCCGGGATTGCGGATCAGGACAAGTTTTCCGGCCGCCGCCAGCCCGTCCAGAAACCGGCTGATCCGCTCGTCAGGGCTGGCATCATCAATGGCCAGGATCCGCATCGCCGTTCCGGGGGACCGGGTCAGCAGGGCGTTGAAACAGGCCTTTGTCGCCTCAAGGTCGCCATAGACCGGCACCACAATATCGACAATACCATCATCGGTGCCAACAACCCCGGGAACCGTGACTGGTTCGCCCGTCAGTTCAAAGAACAGGCCAGGGCAAACGGCATCCGCGGGCGGATCAATGGCAAGGGCAGGCACATCCGCCACCTTGGTCGCCAGAGCGGCCAGCGCGGGACTACCCGTGGGGCGAGGGGAGATGATATGCCGCGACAGCACCCGGTCCCCGTCCCGTAACAGCAGGGTGACAGGCCGGGACGGACAGGCAAGGTCCATCGCCTGCACTATCCAGCGGGCCTTAATACCGGGTTCGACAATGGCGGTCAGACGCGGCGCCGATAACCATGACGCATCAATCGGGCCCGATACCAGATCCACCCCGTTTGCCGATACAACCGGATCGGCGATCCCGCGCAAGCCATCCGGGATCGGCAACGCGGCCAGCCGGGCCTGATCAGACGCCGCCATCCGGGACTGCACTAGCACCATTTGTCGCCAGCGCACGGTCAGTTCCCAGGTGCCGGGCGGTACCACGCAATGGATGCACCGGCCCGTCACATAGGCCAAGGGTTGGTTAGCCGACAGCGCATGCTTAATCAGGGCCTGTGCCGCATCCGGATCGGTTTCAGCATGCCATAGCAACGCCCGCATGATGTCGGCGGACAGGGGCGGGCCTTGCGCCGCCAACCCCTTTGCCGCCACGCCATGCAACGGATCCAGACGCAACGCTTCTAACAGCAGGGCCATTGTTTGTTGACGGTCACCACGCAGATGCCAGGCCGTGGCCGCAACGGCCAGATCATCGGGATGCACCGGTTCCAGTCGCGCCAGACGGATAGCCAGCAATATGGCCCGTTCATGATCCCGATCTGCCAGTGCCTTGAAAAACTGGGACCGCAGAAAGGGCCGGCCCGATAGCGCGGAAGCCGGATCGGGAGAGGGTTGAGAATCGTCAGTGCGGGGCTCAGCGTGGGACAATGGCAACCCGGACAGCGATCATAGGGTCCTGCGCCTGCGGCGACCGGCAGGGTTCCCCATCGGTCCCGGTGATTTCGCCATGGCGTAGGAACCGTGCCCCATAGACGACGCGATGGCTGTTCGCCAGGGGAGGCAGAAGGCGGAAGGCGATTCCGGCCAAGGGAGCCCCCCCAGGGTTGCCCAGGCGACCGGGGGCAGGGGTCCAATGCCCGTCAGACGAACTGGCACCAGGCACATGATATTGCAGCAGTTGACCGACAGCCGGGGTCACCTCCACCCGCAGCGCCTCGATCCAGAAAGGCTCGTCCGAAGCCGCCCATTCACCGGCGTTGAAATGCCGCTCGCCCTGCTGCTGGATATGGATATGAACACTCAGCCCCACCGCTGGGGCTGTGGTTATACGGTTCAGCCGCTTGATCTCCAGGTCCGGGCATTTCTGCAATTCGGGTCCATAGAGATAATTGGTGATCAGCAGGGGGGCAGAACCGGCCGGAACGGTGATGACGGCTTCGTCCATACCGCTCAACCAGACCACGGGAGCCAGTTCCCCCTTGGTCAGGAAGGACGGCGCTAGGGTGCCCGGCTGCGGAATTGAGGAAATCTGTACGGCTGGGAAGCCCACACCATTCACGACGCGAAGCGGCTGACCCGATGGTTTCACGGAGGCCAGATAAAGCCCCTCTGGCAGGGGAAGAACCTGTGCCGATGACCGGAACCGGTCGGACCCCGAAGCACGGTCCTGAACCGGTGCCAGACTGTTTATCGTCGACATGTCCATCATGGCCTGGGCCCTGATCAAAGAGAAGTGAACGTAACAAAAAGAAATGGCGGACAAAAGTCCGCCATTTCTATCATTCGATCATCAAGCGCGCTTACTTGATGGTGAACCAGTTGACATTGATCCCCGTGACACCGGCCAGCGTGATGGTCGAACCATCCGGCATAGTGAGGATGGTGTTGCCACCCGACACGGTCGCCCGGCTGATGATGTCCGTGAGAGACAGGCCCGCCGCAGCGATATCCGAGTAATTGGCAAGGCCTAACGTATCGCTGGCCGGGTCGAAGCCGCTGATCACGTCATTGCCGCCACCGCTGGTATAGACGAAAACATCCTTACCAGCGCCACCGACCATCGTGTCGTTGCCGACCTCACCAATCAGCACGCCGCCACCAGTGGCAGCCACGATGCTGTCGGCACCAGCACCACCGCCGAGGGTTGCCGTACCGGAGCCGCCAATCAGGGTATCTGCACCGCCGCCGCCATTGGCGACGCCAAAATCACCAAGGGTGACGCGGTCATTGCCGGTACCGGAGACAACCGTGTCATTACCGGTGCCGGTGGCGATGACCATGTTTTGCGTTGAGTTGCTGCCATCAATGAGCTGCGTACCGGCATTACCGACGATCAGAGAGGTGTTCGAACTGGCGATGAACCCGGTGACGACATTGGAACTGATGTTCTTCCCGTCAAAGATAACGCCACCCGTGTTGCTGTCAGCGACCACGTTGGTGATCGTCTTCGTGTCAGTCGTTGTCACGGCGGCGGCAGAGAGGACGGAAATGGAGTTAGGCGTAGTGTTCTCAAGCGTAATGCTCTGAACACTGGTAGCTTCGAACGTACCTACCAGAACCTTGGTTTCGCTACTGCCGCCGGGGACGGTGGAGGGTGCCGGAACTGTCACGGTCGTCGGAGCCGGCGCGGTGGCGAAGTTTGACTGCAGCAGGTTGCTGATTACGGTATTATCCGCTTGGGTCGTACCCACAGTCTCAATCGTAGTGCCGCCAGCCAACGTTGCCATCACCAACCCCCGTTTATTTCTAGAGCAGCCCTGTTCAGGCTACCTACGTCGAGAAACAAAATTTCCCAGCCGCATTCGATGTAAAGTCTTAAGAGTTGTATCATTCACCAATCCAAGGCGCAACGTGCTTAGCAGGCGCAGCATATATGCCATAAGCACTATGCCATAGGGTTTCGCGGTATGCTGACGCTCAAATCCGGACGGCTGATGCAGCGAGAGAGAGCGCCGTTGCTACGGACTGGTCTCTGCTCAGCGCAGCATCGCCCCATGCTGAGAACAGAAAAGTGGCTTCGTTATGCGCACCAAGCAGAACTAGCCGAATCAGAGTCAATTTACGAGCGTGGCTGATCGTAGCCCACGCTTCATCAGCACGAGGGGTCGTCCAAATCGCCCATAGGGCTGCTCGTACCGACTCAGCATCCTGTGCGGCCTCGATTGCAGTGAAGGCTGGGTTGATGGTAATAGGCATTCCTGCTGATATTGTGCGATGCAGCAATTCGCTTTCATTCAGCTCCCCTGAATCCTGGGGTAGCAATCCCTGCCAGAGAATATTGGGATTGTGCGTCGCCCGCAGATCATCAATGATGGCCTGCCTTAGTTCTTTCCTGAAGGAAATAGGCAGCAGCAACCCGTCCTCGCCGCCTCGCTCAATTAATGTCAGGAGGGGGGCTGCATTGGCGCCAATGCCGATTGAAGCCGTCAGGTGTAGCCGGATAGCCGCCATGGACAGCAGTTCCGTCTCTCCATCCTCAATTCCCATGGGACGAATAGCGCGCCGTAGCGAGGCACCGAGCAAGGCGGCCTGCCCTGCGTAAAACGCGGCTGCCCGGGCATCAGCTTCTGCATTATTGGCCAGCACAGCACGAAAATAGAGCAGGCCCGTGATGTTTCCCGGTAGCAGTGTAAGCCAGCTTCGGCCGTCAATCCCCGATTCGGGTAGGATCAACCCCTCCGGTCTTTCGATATCGATGCCGAATCGGGCACGCATGGAAACGGCAATCTCTGCATAGAGCGTCAATGCCTCGTCATTGCGCCCGGCATTCACCAGTTCCTTTAAGAGCCGGTAGTGCAAGCCCGACAGCAGGGGGGCCACAATGTCCGGTGTCACGATGCGCCGGCGCAGATAGTCGATATAGCGATCATCATCCAGGGCGCGCGGCGGTGGCAGGGGGATGTTGGCGGCCAGGGCGCGCAGAGTGGTGCCATGCACCTCCACCCGCACATTGGCGAAACCGGCTTCATACAGCGCCATCTCCAGCCCCTTGGCGCTGAACAGGGTCAGGTGCAGGCCGGGACTGGCAATAGGGATCAGCATGCCCGGTGTCGTGCCGGGATTGAGGGCAGCACCATTTGGGGTGGTCAGGGCCACAATGCCCTTATCCCCCACGGCGTGGCGCATGGCGGCCAGGAAGGGGGCCGGTTCGGGTATATGCTCGATTACCTCTGACGCGTAGGCGACATTAAACGGCTCTGTCAGGGGGGTGTCGCTGGTCCAGTAATCACGGGTGATATCCAGCCCCAGATAGTCGCGCCCCAGCACGGCCATGCCCGACGGATCATAACCCTTGGCCGTCCAGCCCAGCACGGTCTGGACATAATCGCTGGGAAAGCCGAAACCGCCCCCGATCTCCAGCATGCGGCCCTGGCCCGGCTCCATGAACCCCAGCGGCTCCAGCATGGAACGCAGGCCCGCCCCCTGTTCCATATAATAATGGACGAAGGTGACATCGGGTGCTTCGTCCCCACGATAATCGGCACCGGCCCGATCGGTGGAGAAGCGGGAGGCACAGGCCGGGCATTCCACGATCTGCCAATCGGCCCCGCCGGGCCCGGAATCGGGCAGCAGCAGGACCGGCGCATGCGGGCCAGCATTAGCGCAGACCGGGCAGGTTCCGGGGACGGCTTCGGTGGCATTGTCCGGCCAGATGAACTGCAAGGGTCTACTCCCGCTTCACATAAAGTCAGTCATAAATGGGCTGCGCAGCATATGGTCATAGTCTGACGGTGCAAACCAATTGTGTCTTGTGGCCCCCCCTTATGTACGCCACCTTGCGCGCCAGCACCGGATGCCAATGGACACACATGTACAAGGTACTGTTTCTGCACAACCAGTTCCCCGGGCAGTTCCTGCATCTGGCCCCGTATCTGGCCCGTCTGCCGGGAGTTCAGGTCGATGCGATGGCCAGCGATCCGGTGCGCGAACTGGCGGGTGTGACCCTGCATCGCTATAGCGTGGATGTCTCCGCTGATAACCGCCCGCACCCCTATCTGATCAAGTCGGATCAGGCCATCTGGCGGGGCCAGGCTGTGCTGGCCGCCTGTGTACTGCTGTCCCAAACCGGCTACAGGCCCAATCTGGTGATCGGCCATAATGGCTGGGGCGAGCTGCTTTATCTGAAGGATCTCTGGCCGGACGTACCTGTCATCGGCTATTGCGAGTTTTATTATCACGGGGTCGGGGTGGATGTCGGGTTCGATCCACCGGGGCCGGTCAATCTGGATATGCTGGCGCGGGTCCGCAGCCTGAATGCTCATCATCTGCTGGGGATGGCAGCCATTGACCGGGGAATCAGCCCAACCCGCTGGCAGCACGACCTGCATCCGGCGTTCCTGCACCCCAAACTGTCCGTGATCCATGATGGGATTGATACACAAACCGCCAGCCCCGGTCCCGCCCAGCCCCTGATCCTGCCGGATGGTCGGCGTCTGGAACCGGGCATGCCGTTGGTCACCTATATCGCCCGCGATCTGGAACCCTATCGCGGCTTTCCCATCATGATGCGGGCCGCCGCCCATCTGTTACGCAGCCGTCCCGATCTGCGGCTGGTGATTGCCGGCGGCGATGGGGTTTCTTACGGCACCCCCCCGCCGGACGGGGGTACTTGGCGGGCGAAGATGCTGGCCGAACTGGGCGATCAACTGCCGTTGGACCGCGTGCATTTCCTGGGCACCATCCCACATGCAGATTTCATCAATCTGATGCGCCTGTCATCGGCCCATGTTTATCTGACCTATCCGTTCGTCCTCAGTTGGTCCATGCTGGAGGCCATGGCCTGTGGGGTCAGCCTTGTGGCGTCCGATACGCCGCCCGTCAGGGAAGTGGTGGAACAAGGCCGCAACGGCATCCTGGTCCCGTTTCATGACCCGGTTGCGGTCGCGGCGGGCCTGGGGATGGCGTTGGATATCCCGCCCGGTCAGCGTCAGGCGATGCGCAATAGCGCTCGGCAGACTGTGATCGACCATTATGACCTAAACCGGGTGGCATTGCCGGCCTGGCTGACCATGCTGCATCGGGAGTTCGGGCTTCCGTATGCTTCGCCGCCGGGTTAGATCAGGAGCTGGCTTTGTCTGGAACCCATCGATGACGTCCTCTCCTGTGTCGCCTCGCTTATGGCATCGGTTGTTCAACCGGTTGTTCGGCACCCCGCACCAGCGGGGCTACCGCGCGGCTGCCCGCGCGAAGCTCACCAAAGCCGTGGCAATCTGGCACGAAGCCGCCCAGACAGGAGATGGGGATTGTCAATTGGCGCTGGCGGAGGCCTTGTGGCACGGACAGGGCACACTGCCCGATCCGGGAGCCGCCTTGCGCTGGTATGAGCAGGCCGCCCTTGCGGGCCGCCCCCTGGCCCAGGCCCGGCTCGCTGCCGCTTATGCGATGGGCGTGCCTGAGACGCATACACGGCAAGGCAAGCCTTCCTACGCCTTCACCAGGGATAGAAGCAAAGCCCGCCACTGGGCGAAGATCGCGGCCGAGCAGGGGTATGTGGACGCACAGGTTCTTCTGGCCTGGCTGTTGAGCCGTGAAGAGGAAAACGCAGCCCGTGACGTGGCCGGGGCCATCGACTGGTATGGTCGTGCCCTGGATCAGGGTAGTGCCGCTGCCATGATAGGGCTGGCAGGCCTTATTAGCGCCGGAGAGGTGCCCGACCAAGGGCCGGAGGATGCCTTCCAGCTTTACCGAAAGGCTGCGGATCAAGGATACAAGACCGCCTTCTACCATCTCGGTGTGTGCCTCCTCCAGGGAACCGGCGTGGTGGCGGATCCGAAGGAGGCCCAACGGTGGCTGCGCCGAGCGGCAGATGGCGGTATCACAGGCGCCATCCGTGTTCTGGGCCTGATCCATCTGCGCGGCCTGGCGGGGGAACCTGTGGATATGGGGCAGGCTGAGACCTGGCTGCGCCGCGCCGCGGTCAAAGGGGATACGGAAAGCATGGTGCTGCTGGCCGATCTACATGCCACCGGCAAGGCAAAGATCGCCAATCAAGCGGAAGCCATCCTCTGGTACGTGACTGCGTCCGATGCCGGATATGCGCGGGCTACGACCGCCCTGGGCAAGGCGCACTTGACCGGCCAGGGCGTGCTGATCGACCATGACCGAGCCATCGCCTTGTTCGAGCGGGTGGCGGATGAGGATCCTGAAGCCCGGTTCCAACTGGGCCTTTGCCACTTGCTGGGCAAGGGGACGCCCGTCAACCAGGCGGTGGCAGCCCAGCATCTGCTGAAGGCGTCCGAGCAGCAACATCCAGACGCTGCCTATAATTATGGAGCCCTGCTCCATAATGGCATCGGCGTGCCACAGGACCGGCAGGGCGCGCTGAATTTCTATAATGCCGCTGCCGAATTGGGCAGTGCGTCGGGCCAGTACCGTATGGCCTATGCCTATGCACTGGGCCAGGAAGTACCAGAAGATCCCGACCGCGCCATTGAACTGTTTACAGCTGCGGCAGAACAGGAACATCACATCGCGCAGGTCAATCTGGTACGGATGCTGCTTAAGCATTATCCTGACGACCGTGCGGCACTGGAGAAATGGAGGGAGAGGATTCGTATCTCGCGCCATATTAACAGCCCGGAAACAGCTACCATACTGGCGGAACTGGCATGGCGTCTAGACCAAGATGCCAAAGCGGCCTTGGCTCTGTTACGGGAATTCGTGCCCGCAAATGACCTGATGGGCCAATATGTTCGGGAGATGATCACTAGGTCCTGTTAGATGCGGTATGGATCCGACCAGACCGCGCTCAGCATCCGGGACAGGCGCTCATTGCCGTGACCGAGCTGATGGTGAGCCTCACAATTCCATCATCGTCGGTGATGTCATTGATGGCCATCCCCGCAACGTCGAACATTGAGTGTGGTAAGCCTGAGCGCATCATGCTGACCCTTATGGAAATCCCGCTCCAGAGGAATCCCGAATTTCATCAAAATTGAGTCAGAGCCACTTTTCCATGCCGGATAACACTGAGATGGAGCCCGAAGATGGCTGCCTCTGGGTTTACGGGCCCGACCAAGACCAAACGATCGCATTCACACCCTTCAGTCTGGAGAACCTCAAGGACCTGATCAAACATTACAAAGCAAATCCTCATACCCTACGCCACAGCACCCGCGGCGCTCACCGGATGCGTACTACGCATCCGGTGAGCGCCGCGGGTGCTGTGGCGATAGCTGCATAGTTGGTCTCAGTCGGCGGTTGCCTTCTGGTCTTGCCGACGTTGCTTCCATTCCCAGGGGAGCAGTTCGTGCAGGCGGGTTTGAGAGAAATCGTTGATGCGGGCCAGGACATCGGCGAGCCCCGCCTGGGGGTCGATGTCGTTGAGCTTGGCGGTGACCAGCAGGCTGTACATGAATGCGGCACGTTGGCCGCCGCGGTCGCTGCCAGCTAACATCCATGCGCGCCGGCCCAGAGCCACACCGAGCAACGCTCTTTCAGCGTAAGCGCTAATTTTGGTGCACCTTTTTTGATTGAGCGCTTTGCGGCATGAGGTGTCCACCTAACGGAGGTGGACACCAAGTGATTGAGAGTGCTGAACAGAAGCTGGTTGTCCGGCGTATTTTCCGCAACGGCCGCCGTCGATATGATCCTTCGTCGAAGGCGCGTCTCGTTGCGGAGTGCCTTTTGGCTGGTGTGTCTGTATCGCGGGTTGCGTTGGACAATGGGGTCAATGCGAACCTTTTGAGGAAATGGATCAAGGAGGCGAAGGGGACCGGTCCCGAAGGGGTGCTTTCCCCTCCCGCGTTCATCCCGGTTGTGATGGAGGAATGCAGCCTGTCTGCGGAAAAGGCTGCTGCGCGGGGTGAACTGTGTTTGGCGGGTGCCGAAAGGGCCAGACCTTTCTCCACCCCTGTGAAGGTGAGCGCGTCCTTGCCCAACGGGGTGAAGCTGACGGTCGAATGCGGTGATGAACGGACGCTGAGTGCGATGGTCGGAGCTCTGAGCCATGTTCCGGCTGTCCGCTGACGTTCAGGTCTACCTGCACCGCGACCCGATCGACTTCAGGGCCGGCATCAACAGCCTTGCGGTGCGGGTACAGGAGACGATGGGTCTGGATCCTTTTGCCTGTGGGGTGTTTGCGTTCTGCAATCGCCGTCGGGATCGGCTGAAGCTGCTGTTTTTTGACCGGTCGGGCTTTGTGCTGGTCCTCAAACAGTTGAGCGAGGACAAGTTTCGCTGGCCCCGGCGTCACGATAGGGTGGTGCGGCTGACGGCGGAGCAGATGCACTGGATTCTCGATGGCATCGACATCGATGCCATGGTGCGCCATCCTGTACGGCACTATCAGGTCGCTGGTTGAGGGCTCCTGGCATTCGCCGGTTGACAGGGTCGGGCGGTTCAGATTCAAGAATCTGATGAAAAGCACCGGCACCCCGACTGTTGAAGAACTGATGGCGCAGTTGGCGGCCAGTGCCGCCGCCATTGCGGCGTTGACGGCGGAGAAAGAAGCCCTCTCGCAGCGCGTCGTCAAACTCGAGGAGGAGCTGGCGCTGGCGCGGCTGCATCGGTTTGCGCCTCGCAGCGAAAAGCGTGCTGACCGGATATTCAATGAAGCCGAGCAGGTTGGGGTCGAGGAGAAGGCGGACGGCGACGAGGACACCGCTGTTGACCTGCCGGACACCGGATTGCCACCAGCCGGCGATGTGGAGGGCAGGAAGCGTGGCCGCAAGCCGCTGCCGGAAAACCTGCCGCGTGAACGCGTCGAGTATGACCTGACCGACGATCAGAAGGGCTGCCCGTGCTGTCATGGCCGGATGCATCGTATGGGCGAGACCGTCACCGAACAGCTCCATATCGAGGTGAAGGCGAAGGTCCTTGAAAATGTCCGGTTCAAATATGCGTGCCGCCATTGCGAGCGCACCGGGATCACCACGCCGGTGGTGACGGCATCGATGCCGGCACAGCCATTGCCGGGCAGTATTGCCACGGCCTCGACGCTGGCATTCGCCCTGGTTCATAAATATGTCGATGGCACGCCGCTCTACCGGTTAGCGCAAACCTTTGAGCGGGCGGGCGTTCCGGTCAGCAGGGGTGCCCTGGGGCATTGGGTGATCGGCGCCAGCGAGCGGCATCTGTCCCGCCTTTATGACGCGCTGAAACTGCGGCTGCGATCGCAGCCGCTCATTCATGGTGATGAGACGAATGTCCAGGTGCTGAAGGAAAAGGACAAGGAAGCTACCAGCACATCCTACATGTGGGCTTATCGCAGCGGCGAGGACAGTGACGAGCCGATCGTGTTGCTCGACTATCAACCGGGCCGCGGCCAGATCTACCCACAGGCATTTCTCGGGCCGTATCGCGGCATCCTGATGAGCGACGGCTATGCCGCCTGGCTACGCTGACGGGGGCCACCCACCTGGGCTGTGTGGCCCATGCAAGACGGCGCTTTATCGATGCCCTCAAGGCACGACCCAAACCCGGTGGGCCGCCGGAGCAGGCGCTGAAATTCTTCGAGAAGCTCTACAGCGTCGAAAGGCAGGCGCAAAACGAAAGGCCGGACAAGAGCGAAACCCAGGCAGACTGGATGCACCGGTTCCGTCGGCAGCACAGCATCCCCGTCCTGAATGCCCTCAAGGAATGGCTCGACGCCATCGCCCCAAAGGTCCTGCCGGATACCAAGCTCGGCGATGCCGTCTCCTATGCCCTGAACCAATGGCAATATCTGACGCGCTACACCGACGACGGCCGAATGCCGATCGACAACAACCTTCTGGAACGCGACATCAGGATCTTTGCCACTGGCAGAAAGAACTGGTTGTTCAGCGACACCGTCGAGGGCGCCAGGGCCAGCGCCGTCGTCTATAGCCTGATGCTGACCTGCCGGGCTTGCGGCGTCGAGCCCTTAGCCTAGTTGCGACATGTTCTCACCGAACTGCCTCAGCGCGCCACCCAAGCCGACATCAACGATCTGCTGCCATTTAATTTCGTCAAAACCCAGGCCGCCTGACCAAGCCGGGCGCCAGACCGGGCATCAACGTGCCGAGAAATGAGCGCTTACCTTTCAGCGGCATTGTTGTCAGGCAGATACGACCATCCGTCAGGAATCTGGCGAACCATTCCCAGCTAGTCAGCATATAGTCCAGCGCCTTTGCCACGGTGGCATACCGGGACATTGTAGCACGCTGCTGGCGCATCCGGCTTTCCAATTCATCGACCAGCGGCTTAGCCCGGATTATGCACCGCGGTGGTAATTTTGGTTGGCGGGTGTAGAACAAGCCATTGATTGGGTTTAGGATTCAGTCGCCAAACACAAATCCGCCCGATCCAAGGACGCAGCACCCGCCATGAGAGAGATACGCCGTTGCTGCCCGGCCTGTCACCCGTTTCAGGCAAGGCCGTTGAGGCCTGTTTTACGGGGGCAGCCTGTCGTCCGATGCTGGGGTGCTGACGCTGCTGCGCGAGATCGATATGCGGCTCCAGGTGGCGGCACGGCTGGTGGACATCATCCGTTTCCGCCTCCTGATGATCACCTGCGGCTATGAGGATGGCATCGACGCCGACAGCCACTATGCTGCACCAGAAATGTTCAACCTCTGCCGGGCCTCGGGCGTGGATTTCATCCTCGGGCTGGCCACCAACGCCACCCTGCGTGCCCATGTCGTCCCGCTGGAGGCCAGCACCAGGGCACGGGCGACGGGATCGGACAAGGTCCGGCGCTTCACCGAGTTCCATAATGCCGCCCGCAGCTGGCGCTGGGTCGAGCGCATCATCGCCCGTGTCGAGGCGGGGCCGCAGGGCGTGGACACCCGCTTCATCGTCACCAGCCTGACCGGTGGGCGGGCCAAGTGGCTCTATGAACAGGTCTATTGCCGCCGGGGCGTGGCCGAGAACCATATCAAAAGCTGGAAAAACCATCTCGCCGCCGACTGCACCAGCTGCACCCGTGCCACCGCCAACCAGATGCGCCTGATGCTGCATGCCGGTGCCTATTGGCTGATGTGGGGCCTGCGCTCCCTCATGCCCCGCCGATCCCCGGCGCACCGCCCATCCACGCCGGATACCGATCCGTCACTGGAACCGCCCGTCTCTACGGCACATCAGCCTGGAACGCCATCCAGGCCTTGATCGCCGGCACCTTCGCTGTCGCTTGATCGACGGGGGGGCCACCACGTGAGCAATTACCGTCAGAGAGCTGCTGAACTGGTCCCCTGAGTAGACGGAACCCGTCATTGTCGAGCTATGGCGCTTCGGTCCAGATGTAGTCGTCGCCTGATGACCTCACTAGAGGGAGCGACTGTCAGGAGATAACCATCTCTGGCACATTATTTTATCAAACCTGGGTACATCCACGAAAAATCTTGAGATTGGGCTAAGTGTATGTAAATTAAATTTGTCGGAAGCTTGTTGGCACCAAAGGAAAAAGCTCGAATATGAGCACTATCACCATCGTCATGGACAATGGTGTATGCGCGGTACTCCATACTACGTAGGAATCTATCCACACCTTCTGCGCCATTGGTTTCAAGAAAGATTATGGGGCGGTGGCGCCATAAAGTCCTTTCTAGTCCGCGAAGGACCGATAGTTCATGCCCTTCAACATCTATTTTCACGGCTTCGGGCTTCAGATTGAAACGATCACCTTCACCAAATGCCAAGCGCTGTCGCAGGAAGGCGCGCGCCCGATCATGATGATTTTTGTTTATCCACTCGTCCAGCATCGCCCCAGGTGCGAAGCGATTTATATCCATTGTAGACAGTGGTGTGACTAATAATCTGTCGATGACAGGGGTTAATAGATCTGCAAATTCATCACGATCTGATAAGCCAAATGGCATTGGGAAAAATTTATCAATTCTCGCCGATGATAAAATTGAGAAGCAGAAAGGATTAGGCTCAAAGGAAAAAATGGTCGCACTACCATTTAGAGAACGAAAACTATTTGCGCTTTGCCCGCAATTCGCCCCAATATCGACAAAACATTTAATGTGGTGCATATTTTTAAATATGTTGAAGTCTTTTTCATGTATCTTTCCCGGAGAAAGTGTATCGGAGATCCAGTCGCATTGATACGGATTAACGACATCGATTATTCCGCCCCAATGTCTCATCATGTGCGTGGGTGAATCCCACCCTGCCAGATCAGCTAAACTTACTTCCTGAATGTCGATTTCCATAATCTTCCCCAAAATGTCTCAGGATATCGCCTTCATTATATCCGCAGACGCCTACTGCCGCAACTATTGGCGCCCTGGATTCTGTTTAACATTCTATGAGTGTTCGATACGTCCGAAGGGTACGCATCTGGTGATGCCTTTCAATTACCCATATCTCTTGCCCTGATTGAATCTGCCATGATCCCTTGTCTGGCACCGAATCATAGCCCGGATTATGCACCGCGGTCGTGACTGTGCTGCCACGGTGTTGCGGTTGTTCTGCACAGGGTTGTGCGGTCACAGCCCGTCCTTCCCGCCGCTTGGCGAGTTTCCGGGTGATGGTTTTGGGGTTGGGCGGGACGGGTTTGGGCTGGGCCCGCTGCCCTTCGGATCAGGTGACGAGGCGGGTTGTTCTGGTCAGGACCATGGCGAGCACGGGCTGGACGGTGCATGCGGTTGGCAGATGGAGGCGCAGCCTGGTTTTCAGCTCGATGATGCGGGCGACGATTTTCAGCAGGCGCAGGGTATCGACTGCGCCACCCGCCAGGACGAGCGCTTCGGCATCAGCGCGCGCAGGCTCCACATTAACGTACGCGTCTGGTGTGAGCCGCCTTGTGTTTGGTGGTCTGTAGCTGGGAGTCTTTGCGTAAGCGCGATAGCGCGGACGCAAACGAGTGGCAAACGTGATGGCTTATCAGCGGCTGGAGGTTTTGACGGGTACGGAGCGTCGTCGGCTGTGGTCGGACGCGGAGAAGGTCCAACTGGTGGAGGCGGCGTTCAGGCCGGGCATCGTGGTCAAGGATGTTGCCCGACGGTTCGGGGTCCATGAGAGCCTGCTATACCGGTGGCGCCGACAATTGGGCGCATCGGCTTCGACGGTCGACAGTCCGGTTGCGGCGTTCGCGCCGGTCCAGCTTGCGCCTGTGGATGAGCCGATGGCCATGCCGGTCGTGGAGACGGCGATGCCGGCCCCCAGCCCACCCACGGCATCGGTTGCGGAGATCTCGGTGCGGCTGCGCGGGTCGGTGGATCTGGCGCTGGCCAGGGCGGTGATCCGGGCGGCCGGAGGGGTGGGATGATCCCGATCCCGCCGGGGGTGCATGTATGGCTGGCGACGGGCCGGACGGACATGCGCAAGGGTTTCGACAGCCTCGCCCAGCAGGTCCAGGAGATCCTGGGACACGATCCCCATGGCGGTCACCTGTTCGTCTTTCGTGGCCGCCGCGGCGACCTGGTGAAGGTCATCTGGCATGACGGGGTGGGCATGTCTTTGTATGTCAAGCGGCTGGAACGGGGGTGGTTCATCTGGCCGGCCCCCAGCGGCGGTTGTGTAGCAATATCCGGTCCGCAGTTCGCGTATTTGTTCGAAGGCATTCAGGAATATCCCCTCTGCTGAGTCTGATGAATCATCGTTTGAGGAGGTCCAGGTTCTGGATCCTCGGCATCCCCTCTATGGAAAATCATTTCGAGTAGTTCGGCGGCTGCCTCGTCGAGGCGGTAATTTTCAGCCGTCATGTGAAGTCGAATATTATAAAGGAACAACACTGATAATATCTATTGCAGCAACAGAATACCTGCATGACAAAAGCGATCAAACAAAATTGAGTATTGAGGCGTTACTTGATATTATCAATGTGTCAGACTGTATTCATGACAGCAAATGCGAATCCGAAGGACCTCTGGAAACAACTACCGTCGTCCCTCCGACGGCAGATTGTCGACGATGTCGCAGCGGTTCTGACGGAGGTTCTGCGTGATGTCAGAGCTGATCAAACCCACCCATCTGGCACGTAAGGCGGTCGTCTATATCCGACAGTCGACGCCTCACCAGGTGGTGAGCAATCAGGAAAGTCTGCGGCTGCAGTACGCGTTGCGGCAACGCGCTCGCGATCTCGGATGGCATGAGGCCGACATAGATGTGATCGACGCCGATCTCGGCCTGAGTGGGGCGTCCGCTACACAACGGGGTGGGTTCAAGGAACTGGTCGGGCGGGTTGGCCTCAGCGAGGTTGGGCTTATCCTGTCGATCGACGTCACGCGGCTTGCCCGCAACTGTTCTGATTGGTATCCGCTCCTGGATATCTGCGGACTCCGCGGTTGTCTGATTGCCGACCGGGACGGTGTTTATGATCCGGGTAGCCCGAATGGCCGCTTGCTGCTCGGGCTCAAGGGGACGATATCCGAACTCGAACTGCACACGATCCGCAGCCGCCTTACGGCAGGGCTTCTTGCCAAGGCCGCACGCGGCGAGTTGGCGCTCAACCTGCCGGTCGGTCTTGTACGCGATCCAAGCGGAGTGGTGACCAAGGATCCGAACATTGAAGTGCAGGAACGGCTCGAACGCGTATTCGATACATTCCTGAAATTCCGGACCGTGGCAAAGGTCATGCGTGTGTTCAATCAACGCAACCTCGACCTCCCCCGTCGTGACCGCCATGGTGACTTACGCTGGACACGGGCAACAATCTCAGCCATCGCCAAGATACTCGGAAATCCCGCTTATGCTGGCGCGTTCGTTTACGGACGGACCCGCACGTGCCATGGCACATGCGAAAGTGGGTTACCATCCAAGGCCCCAAGACCAATCGATCAATGGCGGATCGTCGTGAAGGATCGTTACCCAGCTTACATTGACTGGCCGACTTATGAAAAAATCCGCACCATTGTCGCAGACAATCGGGCCGAATACATGCGCACCAAGACAAGAGGGGCTCCCCGCGACGGCGAGTTACTGCTGCACGGCATCGCTTGGTGCGCAAGGTGCGGACACAAGATGTATGTCCGTTACAAGGGGGGTGGCGAGTATGTGTGCAACCACCTTCGTACACATGAGGGGCTACCCACCTGTCAGCATGTCCGGGCGCCAAAGGTGGATGCGGCGGTGGCTGAGGCATTCTTGACCGCCCTGGCCCCAGCAGAACTCGACGCCCTGTCACGCGCCGGCCGGGCCCAGCATCAACTCGATACGGCGCTGCGCACCAGTGCCGAGCATCAGCTCGAACGCAAGCGGTACGCCGCAGCCCTTGCCGAGCGGCAATTCAACCGGGTTGATCCAGACAACCGCCTTGTCGCGGGCGAGCTGGAACGCCGGTGGGAAGCGGCGCTGATAGAGGTTAGGACCGCCGAAGAAGCGCTTGCCCGGCAATCCGCTCTCCATTCCCTACCGCAAAGGGTGATCGGTAAGGATCTCGGCGACAAGGTGATTGCCCTGGCTGGCCGCCTGCCGCAGATCTGGGCAGATCCCACAACCACGGACGCCCAACGCAAGGCGCTGTTGCGCTGTCTCGTCGATAAAGTCGCACTCGACCGAGGTCAACGTGACGTCGTTCTTGTCAGGATCGTGTGGCGAGGTGGCGCTATCAGCGATCTGATGGTCAAAATGAAGGTGAACTCCGTCGCCAAGCTCAGCCAGGGCCAGGAAATGCGCGGCCGCGTACTTGACCTCGCTCGCGCCGGTGCCCTCGATGACGATATCGCCGCGACCCTGACAGCCGAAGGGCATCGTTCGCCCAATTGCGAAGATAGGGTGCTACCCATCACCGTTCAGCGGCTCCGGCTTGCCGCAGGCATGAAGGTTGCCGCACAACGGACGCGCTGGACGCATGATGTCGGTAACCTCAGCGCAACTGAACTGGCCGATGTACTGGGCATTCCGGTAAACTGGCTCTATGTCCAGATCCGGAAGGAACGTCTGCTCATTGATCGCCAGCCCAATGGCGCATACCTGTTCCAGAATACACCGGACGTCATTCAGGCGGTTCGCGAATTATGGAATCACTCCGTCAACCAGCTCGATCTGAGAATCTGTCAGCCTCACCAGGAGGGGCATCAACATGCGTGATCGCTGGAGGGAATCGACTGGCGGCTGCCGCAGCACACGGCCCGGCCCGAACGGGCGGGCTGAAAAGCTGCAGACAAGAGGGCGTGGGCATGATTCAATACCCCCATGTCCAGCCCCAATCCGTCCGCCCCCACTGCCGACAATCTGCCCGCCGATCTGGCGGCGGCCCATGCGCTGATCCTGGCATTGCAGGGGGAGTTGGCGACGGCGCGCCAACAGGCCGGCGAACGGGCGATCGAGATCGAACGGCTGCGTTTGGCCCTGGCCAAGGCCCGGCGGGAGCTTTACGGCCAATCCTCCGAGCGGGGCCGGCTTCTGGTGGAGCAGTTGGAACTGCAACTGGAGGAGTTGGAGGAGACCAGCGCCGAGAATGAGGTGGCCGGCGAACTCAGCACGCCCGCCCCCACCCTTGCCGTCACACCAAGCCGGCCCGGCGACCGCTGCCGGAGGCGCTGCCCCGGGAGCGGATCGTGCATCCCAGGCCTTGTGTCTGCGACCGCTGCGGCGGCGATGCCTTACGCAAGATCGGCGAGGATGTGCTGGAAAGCCTGGAATGCGAACCCCGCCGCTGGAAGGTGGTGGAGCATGTGCGGGAGAAGTTCGCCTGCCGGTCCTGCGAGACGGTGAGCCAGACGCCGGCCCCCTCCCATCCGATCCGGCGGGGGCGGGCCGGACCCAACCTGCTGGCCATGGTGCTGGCCGGGAAATATGCCCAGCACCTGCCGCTGCACCGGCAGAGTGCCGCCTATGCCCGGGAAGGGGGCGACCTGGACGTTTCCACTCTGGCCGACTGGGTCGGCGCGGCGGCGGCAACCCTGGCCCCGCTGGTGGCGGCGATACGCACCTATGTTCTGGCGGCTGATCGTCTCCATGGCGATGACACGCCGGTGCCGGTTCTGGCCAAGAGCCTGCCCCGGACCCGATCCGGGGGCAAGGTCGCCACCGGCCGACTATGGGTCTATGTGCGGGATGATCGGCCGTTCGGCGGCAGCGATCCACCCGCCGCGCTCTACCATTATGCCCGCACCCGTGCCGGCGAGCATCCGCAGCGCCACCTAGCCGGCTGGGCCGGGATATTCCAGGCCGATGCCTATAGCGGCTATGCCAGCCTCTACGACCCCGCCCGCAAGCCCGGTCCCCTCCTGGAGGCCGGATGCTGGAGCCATGTCCGCCGCCGGTTCTTTGATCTGGCCAAGGATGGCAAATCACCCCTGGCAGCCGAGGCCGTAAAGCGCATCGACGCGTTGTTCGCCATCGAGCGCACCATCAACGGCCGCGCCATCGCGGAACGGACCGAAACCCGCCGGGATAAAAGCCGGCCCCTGATCGACGATCTGGAGCGATGGCTGCGCAGCAGCCGTGTCCGTCTGTCGCCCAAGTCGGATCCCGCAAAGGCCATGGACTATGCCCTGAACCGTTGGCAAGCGATGACCCGGTTCCTGGAGGACGGACGCATCTGCATGTCGAACAATGCCGCCGAACGCGCCCTGCGCGGCATCGCCGTCGGACGCCGGAATTGGACCTTCTGCGGCTCCGATGCCGGCGGCGACAGGGCCGCCGCCATCTACACCCTCATCGAGACCGCAAAGCTCAACGACGTCGATCCCCAAGCCTGGCTCGCCGACACCCTCGCCCGCATCCACGACCATCCCGCAAAGGCCATCGCAGACCTCTTGCCATGGAACTGGAAGGCAAAGCCCTGAATGGGCCTACGCCGGATGCTTATACCAACTTGCATTGATTAGAACTCATGCGCCCACTGACGGTATGCGATGGAGATGATTTTCCAAGGCTGGTCGATGAGGCGGTTCCAAGCGTAGCAGCATAGTGCAACGATCTGGTGGTAGGATTCGAAGACGCGGTTGGACAGCCAGTTGTCGCGGATGAACTGCCAGATGTTCTCGACCGGGTTGAGTTCGGGGGATCTGGGTGACAGGGGCAGAATTGTGATGTTGGCCGGCACGGCCAGCTTGTCGGTTGTGTGCCAACCTGCCCGATCCATCAAGAGCACGGCGTGGGCGCCGGGCGCCACCTGGGAGGCGATCTCATCCAGGTGGTATTGCATGGCCTGGGTGTCGCAGCGAGGCAGGACGAGGGCGGCGCCGACGCCGCGCTCTGGACAGACGGCGCCGAAGATATAGGCCGACTTGGTGCGCTGGTCATGAGGTGCCACGGGACGGGTTCCCCGCTTGGCCCAGCGCCGGGTGATCTTGTTCTTCTGGCCGACACGGGCCTCATCCTGCCACCACAGCTCTATGTCGGCTCCCGGCGGCAGGCTGGTCCTGATCGCTGCCAGTTCGGCGGGGAAGTTTTTTTAAATTCCTCAAGGGCCTGAACGTCCTGAGCGTAGTGGCGGGGACGGGCCGACAGCTTGGCGAACCCCAACGCCTTCATCTCGCGGCTCATGGTCGACAAATCCAGCGAAATGCCGAATTCCTCGGCGATCCACTGCACCAGATCCTTGAGCCGCCAGCGCACCACACCCTCAACCGCCGGGATCGGCCCCGTTCCACCTTCTCCGCCAGCGCCTGCCGTTGGGCGGCATTGAGCTTCGGCCGTTGACCCGGCGCTTTCCGGTCGATCAGACCGTCCGGACCCAGCGCGTTGAAAGCAACGACCCAGTCCCGGACGATTTGTAGCCCGACCCCGCCCAACTTGGCCGCCGCGCTGCGACTGCCGCCATCATAGATCGACGCCAGCGCCAGCAACCGCCGCGTCTGGTCGGCGTCCCGAGACCGCCGCGCCAGCGCCAGAAGAGCGGCGTTGTCATAGTCGGATCGAAGGCGGATCGGCGCTGACATGGAAAATCTCCGGCTGTTTGCCAGAGTGACTCACATCCGCACGCTTTTGGGAATCCCCCATGAGTCGTAATTGCTCACGTGGTTGGCAAAAGGGGTTGCCCTGGCTCCTGGAATATGAGTCAACGTGTGGATGGAGAAGCCCGTTGTCCGCCGCCTGAGTGACACAGAGAAAGACGCCCTGCTTGTTGATCAGGCGGCGATGATCGCGCGTTTGGTGGCGCGGATCACGGAGCTGGAAGCACTTGTCGGCAAGGTGCGGAAGAATTCGTCGAATTCGCATCTTCCGCCGTCGCAGGACGGTCTTGGTCGGCCGAACCGGAAAGACGAAAAGCACAAGGCCGGCAAGCCGCGGCCGTCGCGCCCTGGCGTGTCGCGGTCGCTGGCGGTGGAGCCCGACCGGACGGAGCGGCGTTTTGCCGAGCAGTGCCCGCATTGCGAGACGGTCGTGACGGCGGCGGAGCAGCGTCGCCGGCATGGCTATGACCATATCGACCTGCCCGTCGTCCGGCCTGCGGTGACGCGGGTGGAACTGTTCGGCGGGCGCTGCCGGTGCTGTGGCAAGCGCTATCGGGCGGCCCCGCCGGCGGGGATGCTGCCCGGCACGCCGTTCGGCGCCGGCATCCGGTCGCTGTTGGCCTATCTGCACCATAGCCACCATGTCGGGTTCGAGCGGCTGTCGCGGATGCTGGGGGAGATGTTCGGGCTGTCCATCTCCGAAGGTGCCATCGCCAACAGTTTTCGCCGGATGCAGGCCCCCCTGGACAAGGCCGGCACCCTGATCAAGGCCAAATTGCTGACCGCGCCGGTCATCGCGTCCGACGAGACGACGACGCGGGTGGACGGCATCACCCATTGGCAATGGGTGTTCCACAGCGACCAGGCCGTGCTGCACCAAATCGTGCCCAGCCGGGGACGGGCCGCGGCCGAACAGGTGCTGGGCGAATATCGACCCCAAATCTGGGTGTCCGACCGCTATGCCGGGCAACAGGGGCTGGGCCAGACCCATCAGGTGTGCTTGGCCCATGTGCTGCGCGACGTCCAATATGCCATCGACAGCGGCGACAGCATCACCGCTCCGAAAACCCGCGATCATCTGCGCTGGGCCATCCGCGTCGGCAAACGCCGCCCCAGCCTGAAGGACAGCACGCTGTCAGCCTATGCCGCCAAGGCCGAGCGCGGGCTGGATGCCTTACTGGGCTTTCCAGCATCCCACCCCGCCGGGCGTGACCTGCAACGACAGATCAAGGCGTGGCGGAATAAGTTCTTCGTCTTCATGACCGACGTACGCGTCCGGTGTGAGCCGCCTTGTGTTTGGTGGTCGGTAGCTGGGAGTCTTTGCGTAAGCGCGATAGCGCGGACGCAAACGAGTGGCAAACGTGATGGCTTATCAGCGGCTGGAGGTTTTGACGGGCACGGAGCGGCGTCGTATCTGGTCAGACGCGGAGAAGGTCCGGCTGGTTGAGGCGGCGTTCAGGCCCGGCATTGTGGTCAAGGATGTTGCCCGGCGGTTCGGGGTCCATGAGAGCCTGCTATACCGGTGGCGCCGACAATTGGGCGTATCGGTTTCGCCGGTCGATAGCCCGGTTCGGGCGTTCGCGCCGGTCCAGCTTGCCCCTGTGGATGAGCCGATGGCCATGCCGGTCGCGGAGACGGCGCTGCCGGCCCCCAGCCCGTCCGCAACATCGGTCGCTGAGATCTCCGTGCTTCTGCCCGGCGGGGTCGAGGTGCGGCTGCGCGGGTCGGTGGATCTGGCGCTGGCCAAGGCGGTGATCCGGGCAGCCGGAGGGGCGGGATGATCCCGATCCCGCCGGGGGTGCATGTGTGGCTGGCGACGGGCCGGACGGACATGCGCAAGGGGTTCGACAGCCTTGCCCGGCAGGTGCAGGAGGTTCTTGGGCGCGATCCCCATGGCGGTCACCTGTTCGTCTTTCGTGGCCGCCGCGGCGATCTGGTGAAGGTCATCTGGCATGACGGCCAGGGCGCCTGCCTGTTCACCAAGCGCCTGGAGCGTGGCCGGTTCATCTGGCCGTCGGTGGTTGACGGGGCGGTGACGCTGAGCCCGGCCCAACTGGGCTATCTGTTGGAGGGAATCGACTGGCGGCTGCCGCAGCACACGGCCCGGCCCGAACGGGCGGGCTGAAAAGCTGCAGACAAGACGGCGTGGGCATGATTCAATGACCCCATGTCCAGCCCCAATCCTCCCGCCCCCACTGCCGACAATCTGCCCGCCGATCTGGCGGCAGCCCATGCGCTGATCCTGGCATTGCAGGGGGAATTGGCGACGGCGCGCCAACAGGCCGGTGAACGGGCGATCGAGATCGAACGGCTGCGTCTGGCCCTGGCCAAGGCCCGGCGGGAGCTTTACGGCCAATCCTCCGAACGGGGTCGGCTGCTGGTGGAGCAGTTGGAACTGCAACTGGAAGAGTTGGAGGAGACCAGCGCCGAGAATGAGGTAGCCGACGAACTCGGCACGCCCATTCCCGCTCTTGCTGTCACACCGCGCAAACCGGCCCGGCGGCCGCTGCCGGAGGCGCTGCCACGGGAGCGGATCGTGCATCCGGGGCCTTGCACCTGCGACCGCTGCGGCGGGAACACCTTGCGCAAGATCGGCGAGGATGTGCTGGAAAGCCTGGAATGCGAACCCCGCCGCTGGAAGGTGGTGCAGCATGTGCGGGAGAAGTTCGCCTGCCGGTCCTGTGAGGCGGTGAGCCAGACGCCGGCGCCCTCCCATCCGATCCGGCGCGGGCGGGCCGGGCCGAACCTGCTGGCCATGGTGCTGGCCGGGAAATATGCCCAACATCTGCCGCTGCACCGGCAGAGTGCTGCCTATGCCCGGGAAGGGGTCGACCTGGACGTTTCCACTCTGGCCGACTGGGTCGGCGCGGCGGCGGCAACCCTGGCCCCGCTGGTGGCGGCGATACGCTCCCACGTTCTGGCGGCTGATCGTCTCCATGGCGATGACACCCCGGTACCGGTTCTGGCCAAGGGGAAATCCGCCACCGGCCGACTATGGGTCTATGTGCGGGATGATCGACCGTTCGGCGGTAGCGATCCGCCCGCCGCTCTCTACCATTATGCCCGCACCCGTGCCGGCGAGCATCCGCAGCGCCACCTGGCCGGCTGGGCCGGGATATTCCAGGCCGATGCCTATAGCGGCTATGCCGGCCTCTACGATCCCGCCCGCAAGCCCGGTCCCCTCCAGGAGGCCGGATGCTGGAGCCATGTCCGCCGCCGGTTCTTTGACTTGGCCAAGGACGGCAAGTCGCCCCTGGCAGCCGAGGCCGTGAAGCGCATCGACGCGTTGTTCGCCATCGAGCGGACCATCAACGGCCGCGCCATCGCGGAACGTGCCGAAACCCGACAGGAGAAAAGCCGTCCCCTGATCGACGATCTGGGGCAATGGCTACGCCGCGCCCGTGCCCGCCTGTCGCCCAAGTCGGATCCCGCCAAGGCCATGGACTATGCCCTGAACCGTTGGCAAGCGATGACACGGTTCCTGGAGGATGGGCGCATCTGCCTGTCGAACAATGCCGCCGAACGCGCCCTGCGCGGCATCGCCGTTGGCCGCCGCAACTGGACCTTCTGCGGCTCCGATGCCGGCGGCAACAGGGCTGCCGCCATCTACACCCTCATCGAGACCGCAAAGCTCAACGACGTCGATCCCCAAGCCTGGCTCGCCGACACCCTCGCCCGCATCCACGACCATCCCGCAAAGGCCATCGCCGACCTATTGCCCTGGAACTGGAAGCCAAAAGCCTGAATGGGCCTACGCCGGATGCTTACTGACCGACCGTCGCGTGCCCCCCACCAACAACCGCAGCGAACAGGAAATCCGACCCTCCGTCGTCTTCCGAAAGGTCACAAACGGCTTCCGGTCCCAATGGGGACCGGCCATCCATGCCGGATACCGATCCGTCACCGGAACCGCCCGCCTCTACGGCACATCAGCCTGGAACGCCATCCAGGCCTTGATCGGAGGCACCTTCGCTCTCGCCTGAAAGGCCGGGTTGCCAACCACCTGAGCAATTACCATGAGTCTCCGTCAGAGCAAGCTGGTATTACACTGGAGGTCATGATGGAGGCGACATATTTGCTGTCGATCAACCTGGATAAGCGGCATTTTAAGGTATACGGGACACCGAATTTCATCGAAATGGAATCAAAGTTATTTTCCCATGCAAGATAAAATATCCTATTAGTTGTCAATATTTATTTTTATACAATCTACGAATTTCAGACAATATTATCGTAGGTCCGTCTGCCATAGTGCTAGCAGAAATGGATGCGGTCTGGTCAGTCAGAATCTTGGGCAAACGTGGCATAATGACGCTCAAATTCGGCTTGGACAATTGCCAGGAGCGACAAAGCGCTTCACCAGCTAATTTCGCTAAGCAATATTCTTGAAACTCCCCAATATTTTCATCAATGAATGCAGTTGATGGGTAGAATATATGCCACTTTCCCAATTGACAATACTCCATATTTCTGCACATATATTCAAATTTCCAAAGATAATAATCTAAGTATTTTTCTATCAATGCATGGGATAAGCCTTTTCCTTTTCCGCTTGGCTCAATTTTAGGAGTTGCAAAATAGTACAGGGAATTGTGGCCTAGCTCATTGGCAAAGAGTGAGGCGGGATCGTCGTTGATGACGTCGAACTGCAACGCACGAATACTAAGGCCCTGGTTGGCTGCTTCCGCCACCAGCGCGGCCGCCTCCCGCGCGCCCCGGTGATAGGTTACGGTTACTTTTGCTCCGCCGGTAGCCAGAAGCTTCGCCGTCGTCGCCCCGAGGCCCCGCGAGCCTCCGATAACCAGCGCTCGTATTCCCACGAATTCGCTTGGCAGCACTAGTTCAGCTAACGCCTGTGCTGAAGCAACAGAAACCGGAGGCAGCCGAAAAAAGCATTCAATTGTGCCCCGGATGCAGCCAGCATCAACGACCTGCACCAGCCGACGGAAACGCATGTCAACCGCTTGCGGTTCAAAGCGCAACGGTTCACGGATGCAATCATGAAATGTGCAATCTATGGAGCCAAAGATGGAGTACAGACCGGGACATACCATGCCCACCAGATAAGACAGACTAATTAGCGCCTGAACGCGGTCTGAGCCGCCCGCCGCGACCAGACTGTAAAATAATGCGACTACTTGTTCTGTCCGGTCGATCGCATCGATCGTCCCGGTAAGGTTGCCGCTCTCCACCAACTCCACCTCGTCAGGGGCGAGCAACACGGCAGGCCATTTGCGGCTATTCGGCTTTTCGGCAAGTGGTCTTGGTGCTAGCGTCATCGGCTTGCGCAGGTCGCCAATGATCGCCAACTCGTTTTTGATTTGCACCTGGAAACGGATGTTACCGCTTGGCTTGCATTCGGCAGTCAGGACGGCCTCTTCGCCAACCGGAACCGGTCGCAGGAACCGGACCTTCAGGCCGCCCGGCCAACTGCCGAGCAGGCCGCCCTGGGCCAGCGTTTCCATTGCCCATAGAGCTACATGCACGCCATGGACAGTGGCGGCGCCCAGTTGAGTACGGCGGGCATAAACAGGGTCCATATGCATCGGATTGAGATCGCCAGAAAGCAGACCGAAGGCCTGCTGGTCGGCATGCTCAAAGCGCCGGATTGCCTGTATAACTCTATCAGTCGCCATGTTGGTCGGCTCTAATGGTGACTTCCGGATAGCGGCGTGGCAAATACTCAATGTATTCAAACAGGTATTCTTTCAGCTTTAGCCGGCGACCATCCGGCATCAGGTAAGAGCGATCAGGTGGAGCATAGTCGAGGTTGAACGCATCAACAACGGCAGGGTGGATCGGCAGCTCCCAATCGTGTAGCGCATTCTTCATGGCCGCAGATTCTAAGAGGAGCGGGGCTTTGCCAAGCTTGGCAAGAATACGGTCAACCATCGTAAATATAACTGAGTTACAGCAATGAGTTGGCCAGTAGAAGGTCTCCTTAACAAGGACCATGCCCGGGATGATGTCTGCAATCCCAACATCGCATTCTGCCTCCTGAACCCGATAGCTTTCCATCCACAGTTCCAGGGAACGGTGAAGGTCTTCAGGGGTTACAGGCGCAAAAGACAGAACAGCTTCGACGATTGCATCAGCATCTAGGCCTTTCCTCCACAAATGGATGATCTTCCTGTCAGCGAAGTGGAAGTTGATCTTACCACTCTTGGGATCAGGGACCGCTGAATAGTCTCGGAATTGCGTTGGCCAGAAAATATTAAATCCAACCATAGGGAAACGAATTACTCGCGCATCGGGCGGCAGCAATGCGGAAAGTGTAGAAAATTTGCGCTCTACTTCTGCTCCTTTTTCAGTTTGATAGAGAAAAACTTTACAGCTCCTGACAGTGTCGAGAAATTTATTGTAATCGTCCGTGAAATTCTCAATGAAGTGGACAGCAGAATACTGATTGAAATCAGGTGCAAATTTCTTGATTGCTTGCTGAATCACCCAGCCGTGGCAATTCGCAAAGATGATCACATTCCTGCTGGGTTCAGCGGCGTCGGCGTAATTGTGCATGCAGAATCCTCATTGCAGATGGCGTTCTATGGCGTCAACTAAGTCGCCGACCGCCTTAAACTTCTCAAGTTCACCCAAATCAAACTTGAAACCAAATGCAGATTCAACCGCAATTATCAAATTGATATGCGTGAGGGAATCCCACCCTTCGACCTGGTCAGCCGCAGTGCTGTCATCGAGTGTAATATCATCTACAAGAAACAGGTCGGCGAAGATGTTGCGGACCCTGGAGTATATTTCAGACCGGTTCATGTACTGCCTTTCTGATATTGAGGGGAAGCCCGCTGGGCTGGAAGGCTCCAACGTCGAGACGGTAGGAGCGCTCACCGCCCGGCTGTTCAGCGATAACAACAAAGCCTAGCCTGTCATAGAGGTTGTTGACCATAGAGTTCTTAGCGGTCGGAATATATAGCCCTTCGATCCGGACATACCCAGCTGATGACGCCGCTTCGCACAGCACTTTCAACATGGCACTCTCGACCTCGCGTCCCAGCACCCGGCAACTCATCAACCAAGTGTCGATCGACAGCGTCTCCCCCCGGCCCCGACCAATTAAGATGCCGATGATGCCGCTGTCACCAAACTTGTCAAGGAGGCGGAAATACAGACCGATATCAACCGACGATGTGATGACTTGACGCACTTCCTCCTCGGAGTAGCGGCGGGTGGTCAGGTTGAACTGGTTGGTCTTGTTGATCAACTGAGTGATGCGCGCAAGATTGAGCGTATCGAATTCACCCCAACACAGTTCCATCTCCAGCGAGTACAGGTAACTACCGAGATCCGTAGCGGTCTGGTGCTGGGCCGCACGCTCCATATTCGCCTGGTACGACTCGGTTCGGGTTAGGTCCTCTGCCGTGACCACAACGCCTTCGAAATAGCCAGCCGCTGCCAGCAGGCTTGGTATCTCTGCCGGGTTATTGGAAACTTCCGGGACTGACACCATCGGAAGTTCACGCCGGACAAGTTCTCGCTCGAAAGGATTGTCATCCACGAATACAATCGAATCGAGGCCGATGTTCAGTTTCTGCGCGACCCGACGGATGTTGGTCGCCTTGTCGTCCCAATTCGCGATGAAGCATGAGATGTCCTTCTTGCGGAGCAGCATGTCAGGGTGGGATTCAAATGGCAGAAGCGCATTAGACTCGTCGTTCTTCGACACTACCGCCAAAATGATTCCACGCCGTGCCTGAGCAAGCGCATATTCCTGTAATTGAAGGAAGCCTTCGCCGCGTGCACTGCCTTGGCCAAGGATAATGCCATCAAGCCCGTCGTCGCCAATGATGCCCCCCCACAGCGTATTGTCTAAATCAAGGACGAGGCACTTGCTAGAGCGTCCCTTCCGGGCCGCCACGATCCGTGCCACCGCATCACCATAGACAGGAGCGACGCGCGGTGAAATCTCCTGCTTTGCGCTGCACCACAGCGATGGATCATGCCAGGTATTTACCCCGTCGCGTTGGGCGAGTTCGTCAACAGCGAGAACGTCCACCCCAGCGCGATCTGCCGCCCCACGGATAGCATCGTTCAATCGGCGAACGAACCCAGACGGTGATGATGCTAACCTATGCTCATTACTACCCAACAAGGTCGGCATCACCGGCATGACAGTCTGCTGAACGACCATGCAACCAGCGCGATCCCGGATGGAGTTCCAGACCACTTCCATACGCTTGATCGATTCAGCGACCAGCATCTGTACATCGTCCTGGTTCGTAAGCCCGTGAACCTCGCGTGTCGCATGTCGTACATCTTCAGACAAGATCGCAACATCGGGGGCAAATTTATAGAAGCCCGAAACTGGATTGCTTATTTCCTGAAATACCTGCCCGTAGTCCGGCTCATAAGTGCTTGCGAAAAAGCCACGGCGCAACAGTCCGACCCGAATCCCGGCATGCAAATGCGCTAACGTCGATGTGCCAAGCATGGCAACCTTGACCGTGGGTGCAAGAGTCTCGCCGGGGCTAATCGGAAACGCTTTGCGCAGCATGAGGTCAAGTCGTGAGGTCCTTACTAAATCGACACGCGTACCGGCCAAGCGGACAAGCTCCCGCCACCTTTCTGCGTCATCCATAATAGCAATTGCGGATTTGGCATAGTCCTGCCAATCCGTTAAATCCGGAAGCCAAGAAAGGATGCTGTCAGGAGGCATTTTCAAACCCTAGTGATCAGTTCGGTTCTTACGGTCGGGGCCGTCCGACGACGGCAGATGGTACGAATTCGGTGATGTCTTCTTCGGCTTGCCGATCAGCACTTCAAGTTCCGTCACCCGAGCCACCAAACGCTGGATCAACGCCGCCCGCTCGAAAATCAGAGCGTCTTTCTCGGTGTCGGTCAGGTGGTAGACGGACGGATTCTCTATCTCCGCGCTTACTCATTATTTCAAGCCAAACGACAACCCTTTTGTTAGATGCGGTATGGGGCCGGGCTTAGAAGAGACCTGGTCCCCGGTGATCGGACAGTTTGCTAAGCTTGGTCCTGATTAGTTCACGCCGCCAAACACGTTCTGTCCGCCTTCTGCCTGTATGCCTCGTCGGGTGTTTGTCCCCCGAGCGCGGCATGCGGGCGTTGGGTATTGTAGTAATTGATCCAGCGCCCGATCCCGGCCCTGGCCTCGCTGCCGGTCTCGAAAGCGTGGAGATAGACGCACTCGTATTTCAGTGACCGCCAGAGCCGTTCGATGAACACATTGTCCATCCAGCGACCCCTTCCATCCATGGAAACCTTGATGCCGGCATCGGTCAAGATGCCGGTGAATCTCGGGCTGGTGAATTGGCTGCCCTGGTCGGTCTTGAAGATTACCGGCTTGCCGTGGTGTGCCATGGCATCCTGCAGGGCTTCCAGGCAGAAATCGATCTCCATGCTGTTGGACAGTTTCCAGGCCAGCACTCTACGCGATGCCCAGTCCATCACGGCGGTCAGGTACAGGAAACCCCGCCACATGGGGATGTAGGTGATATCTGTACAGCAGACATGATCCGGCCGATCGATGGTCACGTCCCGCAGCAGGTAGGGCCAGATCTTGTGCTCGGGATGGGGAACGCTGGTCTTCGGCCGCTGGTAGATGGCGGCCAACCCCATCCGGCCCATCAACCGGCGCACCCGCTTGCGATTGACGACATGACCCTGGCGCCGGCAGATGGTGGGTCATCTGCCGGCTGCCATACCAGGGCGTCTCCAGGAACTGTGCGTCGGTCACCCGCATCAGCGCTAGGTTCTCGGCACTCTCGCCCCGTACCGGCCCGTAATAATGTGACCGGCTGATCGACAGCAGCGCGCATTGCCGGACAACCGATAAGCCGGGATGGGAACGATCCACCATCTCCCGCCTCCGACCAGCGCTCATCGACCGGAGGCCTTGCGCAAAAAATCCCGCTCCACCACCAACTGCCCGATCTTGGCGTGCAGCCGGTCGATCTCGGCGGCTTCAACAACTTGACTGGCCTCGGCCCTGACGGAAATGACGCGGCAATTCCCTCGATCGCCTGCTTGCGCCAGGCGTCGATCATCGTCTGGTGAACACCGTGCTTCGACACAAGCTGCGTCATCGTCAATTCGCCCCGGATCGCCTCAAGCGCCGCCTTCGCCTTGAATTCCGATGAATATCGCTTCCTCTGTCCCGTCATCTCGGTCCTCCTTCAATAAGGGCCGAACCAAGCTTAGCAAACTGTCCGCTCACTGGGGACCAGCTCTGCATCGGCAGACGCAATAGCCTGTTCGCCGATTCGGCCATCTCCGTCGGGATGCCGGCACGCCGGCCGCTGTCCACCTCGGCCTTCTTGACCTATTCGTTCAGCGTGGGCGCCGAACAGCCGATCTTGGCCGCGATCGACAGGATCGCCTGCCAACGTGAGCCATGCTAACTCTCATTGTCCAAAACCAACCGCACCGCGCGTTCGCGCACCTCGGGCGAAAACTTGTTCGTCGTCTTGCTCATAATGCTCCATCTTACTCAAGAGTTGGAGCCTCCGGCAAACCCGCAGCGGTTCAGAAGGGGGCATCCACACCATCAGTTCAGTCCAGCAGGTGCGACGTTTACGCAGCTGCTGGACTCCCAACAACTCAATCAGCGAAGACTCTGAGGAAGGCTTCGTACTCCTTAACGAAAGCATCACGGATGGCAATAACGTAGTGACGATCCGACGCTACCTTGTAGCGGCCAGAGGTTTCGTCAATCAAGGCCATCAATTCGTCATAGAGTCCAGACAGCTGTGCGATGAGAGGTGCCACCTCCTCCCCTTGTTCCGACCAGAATTCCCGCACTAGAATCTCTGTCGTGCTGACGTCCTCTTCCTTGACAAGGCACAACGCAGAAGACAGGTCTAAGCCTGTCAGTGTAACTAGTGGCTCAATCTTGCCAGCAACAACACGCTCATGAGGTGCGATGACTGTCCGGTCAGATATCAAAAACAAATTGATCTGCGAAATGATACCGCCGAGCCAGAAATCGAACAGTAGCTGAATGGAAAGATCCTTACGCATGCGCTTCATTGCGGTAATTGCTGTCCGCGGATGACGGAGGGTAACGATGAAACGTGCAAACGGAAAATGCCGCATCAAAAAGTCGAAAGCTATGTTTGCTGGATGGCGTTCATAAAACGCACTGCGCGCACCATAAGCCATCTTATCTCCGAAGAACGTATAGGCCGAGAGGAATGTCTCAAATATTGTTGCCATATCCGCAGAAGATGGAGTGATTTGTGGTAAATAGAACCCCTTAGAAAGAGGCCTGTCTGGCCTCATCTGCAGGTAATTGTAGTTATCAATGAAGCAATGGTTATTCTTATGTATGTTCCAATTGGCTTCATAAGATATGAGAACCTCCTGGGACTCATTTAGTATGTGAAATACCAATGAGCTTGCACTGCGCGCGTGCCCAAAAATGAATATACAGCGCTTCTGAAGCTCTGGTTCTATTTTGCGCAAACTAGTTACCAATTGTGGTGATAGTAAACCTTTCATGAAAACACAGTAATAGCTCAAAACGAAGGGTTTGAATCCATGCCTCTCCAGGACATATTGCTGAAAACCAGTGGAAAATGATGCATCGAAACGAAAGCGCGTGCTGAAAGCTGCTGAAAAGAAAAAGCTCTTCTTCGCACTTTCGGCGACCTGCATATCCATGAGGGCCAGGTGCTCAATTTCCTCACATCCGGTGTCAATGATCGCATTGAAGTCATCAACACGGCCGCTCCAATCGCTCAAACTAAGACTATGCGAAATGGAGATGTCGGTAAACTTCAACGTTTCCGCAATCTCTACAACAACGTCCGAAACCCAGTCGGCATTTGGACCACAAACAAAAGCTCGGATAGATTTACAACGAGATTTTAAAATCTTCATAATCGAAATTAATGAAATCAACTTTTCATGATCAAAACCATAATTCCCTCGACGTTTTTCAACAATACTGTGCTGATCATTGTTAAATTTAATCAATACATTGGGGATGTCAAAAAAAAACGATTGGTTGTTCATTCTGGGATTTCCAACAATATAAAGCCGTTCGCCTTAGCATCCCTCTTGGGATGCCACAGGATCATTATAAGGTTTTCTATGATAATCTGCAATTTCAATTGACTGAACTGTATCACGTCCCTTGGAATGGTGAGCACTGATACCAGTTCTGGCTCTGAGGACGTTCATCGGCGCTGAATTAGCCTGAAAATTTCGTCAGGCTGGCGGGTGTAGCCGTAACCCTTTGAATAGATGTATAATTTTGGCGCTTGCGGAACGGGTTTTGAAGGCGGGGATGGATCACCATCTTGCCGGCGATGAGAGTGGAAACCGCCGCAACGGTTATGGCCGCAAGACGGTGCTGACGGATACGGGGTCGGTTGAGCTTTCGGTCCCGCGCGACCGGGCCTCGACATTTGATCCGCAGCTGATCGGCAAGTACCAGCGCCGGTTCCCCGGGTTCGACGACAAGATCATATCGATGTATGCACGGGGTGTGTCGACACGGGAGATCACCGGCCATCTGTGGGAATTGTACGGGATCGAGGTGTCGGCGGACCTGATCTCGGCGGTGACGGATGCGGTGCTCGACGAGGTTGCGGCCTGGCAGAACCGACCCTGGAAGCCGTCTATCCGCTAGTTTTCCTGGATGCGCTGCGGGTCAAGGTCCGGGACGAAAGTCTAGGTGGTAAACTCATAAAACTGCTTGGCGTGGAATTGGTGGCGTGATTCAAGGGTTTCCGCAAGGAGCCCCTGATGACACGCCGCCGCTACGAACTTACGGACCACGAATGGTCGATCCTGTCGCCGTTATTGCCGAACAAGCCGCGCGGCGTGCCGCGCGTTGATGACCGTCGGGTTCTGAACGGCAATCTGTGGCGGTTTCGCACGGGTTCGCCCTGGGCGGAGATACCGGAACGCTATGGTCCGTCGACGACCTGCTACAACCGGTTCGTGCGCTGGCGGAAAGCCGGTGTCTGGGATCAGCTTCTGGAAGCGGTATCCGCCGCTTACGACGGCGATATCGTGATGATCGACAGCACCTGTGTTCGCGTGCACCAGCACGCGGCCACGGGAAAAAAGGGGCTGGAGACGATGGCGGCATGGGACGTTCCTGTGGGGGCCTAACCAGCAAAATCCACGCGCTCGTCGATGCGGAAGGCCGCCCCGTCCACCTGCGCCTGACCGCCGGGCAGGTTGCCGATTGCACCAAGGCCGACGCTCTGACAAAGGACCTTGGTGAGGGGGCCATTCTGCTGGCCGACAAGGGCTATGACAGCAATGCCATCCGCGCCAAAGCCGCCGAGCGGAAGGCCTGGGCCAACATTCCACCCAAAGCCAACCGCAAGGGGAGCTTCGTCTTCTCGTCCTGGGTCTATCGGCAGCGCAACCTCGTCGAACGGTTCTTCAACAAGATCAAGCAGTTCAGAGGGATCGCCACCCGATACGACAAACGACCCGAGAACTTCCTGGCTGCCGTGAAGCTCGTCGCCCTCAGGCTTTGGTGCCAATGATTATGAGTCTACGGCCTAGTGCGGAACAAAGCGATCCACATCGCCATCGGCGTGCGGGCGGACGGTACCAAGGAGGTGCTAGGCCTGTGGATTGAGCAGAACGATGGAGCGAACTTCTGGCTGTGAGTCCTGAACGAGCTGAAGAACCGGGTGTCGCTGGCGGGATAAAACTCCCCAGAAGTGGCGAATGAAAAGTCCCCAGTTTTGGCAAAGGGCAAGGCCCCGGGGGGCATGCCCCCCGGGGCCTTGCGGCCATCTCTCCGCCATCCTGTTTCCCGCTGTCTGCGGGGAGGATGCCGGTGATCAAGCTTGGGGACCTTGTCATGATCCTGGACCTTGCCCGCCAAGGGCTATCCGTTTCCGCCATCGCCCGCCGGACCGGTTTCGACCGTAAGACCGTGCGTCGGCATATTGAGCGTGGGCTTGAGCCGCCCGCCTACACACCCCGGCCACCACGGCTGTCGCTGTTATCCCCCTATGAGCCCTTCTTGCGCGAACGCCTGACCAGCGTGCCGGAACTGACGGCCAGACGCCTGCACCGGGAGATCAAGGAGCAGGGCTACAAGGGCGGCTACACCCTGGTGAAGGTCTTTGTCCGGTCCGTGCGACCGACACCGGCCCGGCGCTTCGAGCGCCGGTTCGAGACGCCGCCGGGCAAACAGGCCCAGGTGGATTTCGCCTACTTCAAGACCGAGTTCACCGACGAACCTGGCGTGGAGCGGGTGGTCTGGCTGTTCTCCCTGGTACTGGGCCATTCCCGGATAATCTGGGCGCGGTTCGTCGCCCGCCAGGACCTGCCCACCCTGCTGCGCTGTCATATTGCCGCCTTTGAGGCCCTGGGCGGCGTGCCGGAGCAGATCCTGTACGATCGCATGCGCACCGCCGTTCTGGGCGAGGCGGGCGACGACAGGGGCGTCGTCTATAACGAGAAACTCCTGACGCTGGCTGCCCATTACGGCTTTCTGGGGTGCCGACACGAAAGTGAGTTTTATGTACCGCTCGTGAGAACAAATAGGGATCGGTAGATCGATGGCGTTTTTGGGATGGATTTGGGAGGTGCTTGGCACTCATTAAACCTTGCTGGTGCCGTTCCACCCGGTGCGTTTCAAGGTGTCGATCAGCGTGCTGCGGGCGATGCCGAAGGTCCGGCACACGGCGGCCTTGCTGGCTCCTCCGTACAGGGCGGCCATGACCGCCTCCAGCTTTTCGGGTTGTATCGTGACGGGCCTGCCGCCGCGTCGCCCTCGCCTGCGGGCGGCCATCAGCCCGGCCTGGACACGTTCACGGGTCAGGGCGCGTTCATATTGTGCAAGCGCACCGAACAGATGGAACAGCAGTTCGCCGTGCGGAGTGTTGGTGTCCATGCCCTCCGTCAGGGACCGGAACGCGATGCCCCCGTCGCGCAGTCCGGTGATGATGTCGAGCAGGTGAGGCAGCGAGCGCCCAAGACGATCCAGCTTCCACACAACCAGCGTATCACCCGACTTCAGGAAGGACAGGCATTGTTTGAGGCCGGGTCGGTCGTCCCGCGCTCCCGATGCTTTGTCCTCGAACAGGTGACGGGGATCGACCCCGGCGGTGATCAGGGCATCACGCTGGAGCGCGGTCGTTTGTCGGTCTCCGTCCGACGACACCCGCATGTAGCCCACCAACATGTACGGAAAACCCCATATTGACCGTTACCGTACATCCTATCATTCCGACAGGGTTTATCGCACAGAAATACGTGGCCATGGGGACGGTTCGCAGCGAGTGGCGTCGCCCTGTCGGCAAACATGTGTTTTCCGGCGGAAGCCAACACGCCTCCACCTCCGCGATCGCTCCGCATCCCACCGGTCGGCATCCGATGATGCCTTGTCCATTTCTCTTACCCCTCCTACACCCGTGGTGAGGATATCGGGGGATGACATGGCGAGACGACGGCTGTTGTTGCCGGCGGAGTGGGACCGGTTGCTGAGCGCGCCCGATGATGAACGGGCTCTCGTCCAGCATTACACGCTGGACCTTGATGATCTCACCCTGATCGCCCGCAAGCGTACACCGCACCGCCGGCTTGGCATCGCCATGATGCTCTGCTACCTGCGGCATCCGGGACGCATCCTTGACGCATACGAGGAGCCCCCCGCTTCGCTGATCGCGTTCGTCGCCAACCAAGTCGATGCCAAGCCAGCAGATTTCGTGGCCTACCGGTCGCGTGATCCCAGCCGCCGCCAGGACATCGTGGACCTGCTGGAATTGACAGGTCACCAGCCCTTTGACCGACCACTGTTCCGGGAACTGACGGCATGGCTGCTGTCCATCGCGCAGGTCAACCGTGATCCGGTAGCCCTGGCCACCATCCTGGTAGAGGAACTACGCCGGCGGCGCGTGCTGCTGCCGCCGGCCGCCGTGCTGGAACTGATCCTGCACCAGACGCGCGCCCGTGCAGAGCAGCTTCTGCACCGTGTCTTCATCGGGGATTTGCAGCCTGACCATATCGCGCGTCTTGATAACCTGCTGGAATCGCATGAGGATGCCGGGTTGAGCCTGCTGGCCTGGCTGCGGCAGGCACCGATGTCGCCGGCACCGCGCAACCTGTTGGCCATCATCGACCGGTTGGAGAAGATCAGGGCGATGGGCATCCCGACCGGGATGTCCACCCGCATTCCCGGCGTCGCCTTCGAACGGATGGCTGCGGAGGCCAACAGGATGACGGTACAGCATCTGCGCGACCTGACGGTCCAACGGCGCCGCGCGCTGCTGGCCACTGCCTCCATCCGGATGGGCACGGACCTCACCGATGCCGCCCTGGTGATGTTCGACAAGCTGATGATCATGCTCAGCCGCCGAGCAGAGAACAGGGCGGATGAAAAGACCCTGCGTTCCGTCCGCGACGCCAAGGCTCATTTGCGCACCCTGGTCGCGGCCTGCCGCAGCCTGATCAACGCCCGGGAAGCCGGTGCCGACCCGATGGTCGCTCTGGAGAAGGAGGTCGGCTGGTTCCGCTTCATGGCCAGCGTCGCCGGCATCGAACCCTTGGCCGATCCCGGCACCGGCGATGCCCGCACCGAACTGTTGTCCCGCTATGCCAGCATCCGTTCCTTTCTGCCGGTCTTCCTCTCCGCCTTCCACTTCGAAGGCGGTCCCGGCGTCTCCTCCCTGCTGCGCGCCGTCGCCCTGGTCCGCGACCTGTTCGCCACAGGCAAGCGGACCATGCCCGACAAGGTGCCGACGGGATTCATCCGCCGATCCTGGCGGCCCTTCGTCATGCCGGGCGGCACCATCGACCGCAAAGCTTTCGAGATATGCGTCCTGTCGGAGCTGCGTGACCGGCTGCGCGCGGGTGATGTCTGGGTCGAGGGCAGCCGCCAGTTCCGTGATTTCGAAAGCTGCCTGATGCCCAGGCCGACCTTCGAGGCCCTGCGCGCCGACGGCGCCTTGCCCTTGCCGGTCACCGACGACGCCGTCACCTATCTGACCACCCGCCATCAGGTCCTGGCGCAGCGCCTGCGCGATGTCGGCCGCCTGGCAGCGGCGGGGGAGTTGCCGGATGTCGACTTGTCCACCGGTGAATTGCGGATCACTCCCCTGCGGGACCAGACACCCGAAGCGGCGCAAGCCCTGGCCCGCGCCGCCTATGACGCCTTACCGCGCGTCAAGATCACCGACCTGCTGATGGAGGTCGACGGCTGGATCGGCTTCAGTGATTGCTTCACCCACCAGCGTTCCGGTCGGCCGACCGATGACCGCGCCTCTCTGCTCACCGTCATCCTGGCCGATGGCATCAATCTCGGTCTGGCCCGCATGGCCGATGCCTGTCGTGGCGTCTCCATCCGGCAACTCGCCTGGGTCCATGACTGGCATGTGCGGGAGGAAACCTACGCGGCGGCCCTGGCCCGGATCATCGACGCGCATCGAGCCCTGCCGCTGGCCGCCGCCTGGGGTGATGGCACCACCTCATCCTCCGACGGGCAGTTCTACAAGGCCGGCGGCCGGGGCGTCGGTACCGGTGACGTCAACGCCCGGCACGGCAACGAACCGGGCGTCAGCTTCTATACCCATGTCTCCGATCAGTACGGCCCCTTCCACACCAAAGTCATTGCCGCATCCGCAAGCGAAGCCCCGCATGTGCTGGACGGACTGCTCTACCATCAGACCGGTCTCGCCATTGAGGAGCATTACACCGACACGGGCGGCGTCACCGACCATGTCTTCGGGCTCTGCCACCTGTTGGGGTTTCGTTTCGCGCCCCGTATCCGTGACCTGAAGGACCGGAAGCTCTACCTCTTCCCCGGCGACGAGGCCCCGTCCAGTCTCAAGCCTCTGGTGGGCGGAGAGATCGATCTGGAACATCTGGCCGTGCATTGGTCCGAACTGCTGCGCCTGGCGGCCTCCATCCGGTCGGGCACCGTCACCGCGTCGGTCATGCTGCGCCGCTTGGCAGCCTATCCTAGACAGAACGGTCTCGCTCTGGCGCTGCGCGAACTGGGGCGCGTGGAACGTACGACCTTTACCCTCGACTGGCTGCGTGATCCGGCCCTGCGCCGGCGTGCCAATGCCGGTCTAAACAAGGGTGAGGCCCGCAACGCCCTGGCCAGGGCGATCTTCTTCAACAGGCTGGGCGAGATGCGCGACCGCAGTTTCGAAAACCAATCCTATAGAGCATCGGGCCTGAACTTGCTGGTTGCTGCTGTCATTCTCTGGAACACACGTTATCTGCAAGCCGCACTTGATCACCTGGCAGCCAATGGCACCGACACGAAGTCGGAACTGATCCGCCATGTCGCTCCACTTGGCTGGGAACATATCGGTCTCACAGGTGACTATGTTTGGGGGGCTGATCCACTACCGGAAAACGGATTGCGCCCACTGCGACGGCCTATTTCCATTCTCGCAGCATAGTTCATTATTCGTTCTCACGAGCGGTACGTAAAATGCACTTTCGTGTCGGCACCCCTTTCTGCCCAAGGCCTGCAAGCCCTACCGGGCCCAGACCAAGGGCAAGGTGGAGCGGCCCTTCCGCTATGTGCGGGAGGATTTCTTCCTGGGGCGAACCTTCCGTAATCTGGACGACCTGAACGCCCAGTTCCGGCAATGGCTGGACCAGGTGGCCAATGTCCGCCGCCATGCCACCACCGGTCGGGTGGTCATCGAGCACTTCGCCGAGGAGAAACCCAGCCTCCGGCCATTGCCTGCCGGTCCCTGCAATGCCGTGTTGGCCCTGGAGCGGCGTGTCGCCTGCGACGGCATGGTGTCGGTGGGCGGCAACCTTTATTCCGTGCCCGATTGCACCCGTAGGCGCGTCGTGGAGGTACCGGTGACCGCCACCCAGGTTCAGATCCTGGATGATGGAACGCTGATCGCCAACCATCCCGTCCTGGAGGGGCGCGGGCGGCGGCTGGAGGGACATCGTACCCTGCCGCCACCAGCCAACAGCACCGTTGCCCGGGAGGGGGAGGGGGGCGGTACCGCCCCCCAAGCCACCAGGCCGTACCGTGACGCCCCCCGACCTCACCATCTATGACACCATCGGTCGCCGGCTGGCCGATCAGCGTGGCGGCCATGACGCTGATCCCATCAACCCTCGAACGCATCCGGCGGCATCTGGTGGGTCTGCGCATGCCCCGTGCCCTGGGCGACGCCACCCCAATGATGGCTGGTCGAACAAGCCTCCATCGCGACGATGCAGCGGGGATGTCCGGCCAGCAACTCCATCAGCTTCGATCGCGACAAAGGCCGATTGAACAACACCTTGCCGCCGGCATCCGTCCCGCAGACCTGGAAATGACGCTTACCCAGGTCAGTCGTAGTTACTTGCCCCTTTCCGGAAAAGGAGTTATCTCTTCGATGCTTCAAGCCGCTCAAATGGGCATCCTTCGAAAGTTAGGGCTTACCTGCATTAGATGCAGGTCGAGTTGAGTATTTTCAAGGTTTGTTAGTTTGCATCGCGCCAAAAGTGCTGGGGTAGAAAATATTTTCAGCGCCGTTGTAGTGGAGTTTTGTAATTTTTGACATATCTTCCAGAGATGAGGTTGTCATGACTTATGATCAGAAGTTTATATTGATAGACCCAAGCTTTGATAGTGCGGCTGGTGATAAGTGGCAGTATGCGGTGACTTTTGCTAAAAGTGCCATACAAAATGGCTATAAATTCAGCCTCCTAGCCGGAAAGAATTCACCGCTAATAGCAGATGCCGTTGGCTCAGAGATCGATCAGCGAAATGTGTTCGATTTCGCATTTTATGAACATGGCAAGATCGTAGGCCGTCATGCTGCCACCCGTGGCCGAATGGCTAATCGTGCTCGTGTCCGGCACGACGCCTTACAGCTCCAGGAACTAGATCGCATGATTGACAGGATGCGCTCTGAGGGAGACAGAGGCGGAGAAGAATATTTACAGCGCACAAAGCGTTCCATGCTCTCCGCCTTTGCCAAAAAGGCGCGGGATGCCTTACGGAACCTGGATGTAGCCGAGCCTTTGCCTCAGCCATTCAACCGCGATGAATTCGCGATGGCTTTGGCTAGAGAATTGGCCTCACTCGAACTGAAGTTCGGCGATCGCTTGTTTTTTCACACTATGACCCCGGGCATGTTGGAAAGCTTGCAGGAGGTCACCGCTCAGATGGGGCTTAAAGTGCCGCTGGACGTGGACTCCTATTTCTTATTCCATTTTGGTAAGGATGCGCCGGACGCAACGACATTTCTGGACCGATACCATTCCTATTCACATGTACCGACAGTATCGAACCGGATACAAACAGGGTCTCCATTCAGAAGACTTTATTTTTTGGCGACGTGTGATGAATTGGCCGAGGAATGCGCTCAGCTTTTCAGAGTCCCAACCTATCTTTTCGATGGCTTGACCGACCTGGAAAGCTATTTTTTAGCTAACGGCGGCGAGAATGAAACGGCAGCCGTTAAGGAAATGCTGGCCAACACCCTTAAGCATACTGGTCAGTTCCATGTCTCCATTCGCGCATCGGATGTCCAGCCCGGCCTTGTGAAGGCATTGAGCCAGTCAGTGGCGCTACTGGATAAATTTAACCTAACACTAAAAGTTTCAATCCTATACAATGAGCGATCACTGCATCTTATTCGTGACTTAGCTATAGAGACTAAAGGTCTAAATATTGAGTTTCTTAACGTTGAAAGTAATAATGAATACATTCGGGCGATTACAAATACACATCTCATGTTATTGACATATGAGGCGCCTAAGTATCTAAAGCGCGTTAGCGCTGTTCTCCACGATTGTTCTGTTTTGGGAACCAGTTGTATTGTTCCCACGGGCACAACACTAGCGACCGCCCGCGACTACGCCGATATATATGTTTATACAGAAATTGCAGATATTACCTTATTAATATTACGCGCGGCGCGCAACCTACGTTTCGGTAGCGAATCCGTACGGACCAGACGGCAGGCGCTGGCTCGGCAGAGATATGCCAGCGACGTGATCAGCCGCCTCGTTGCCGCACCGCTTATGCCGTCTCTTGAAGTGCAGGCGATCGCACCCATCGCGACTGTTATCGCGCCAGCGTGGGGCCGATGTGGTAGCTCGTTCGCCATCGAGGGACACATTCGCACATTGATAAATGCGGGCTACTTCGTTGTCCAGGTTTTGGTTATGGACAAAGCCGTGGATCAGTACGAAGCGACGCCCTTTTTTTGGTCTCTCCTAGAGCAGAACTCGCGTAATATTCGTGGGCACGTGCAGCGGATTGCATTTGCCAAGTATTCCGACCACGTACAATTGACACTGACGCCGGAATATTTGGGTGGAAATGCTTTCACTCAATTCCTGGACCGCATCGGTGTTGCTGACATTTGGGATGAGCAGCTGGCTAAGTTCATGCTAGCTGCCCAGATAACAGTTGTAAATCATGTATTTAACACAAAGTTTGCTAGACGTTTCGGCGCCGGCCGGATGGTTCTGGAGACCCACGACATCCAAAGCTATCAGATGGTAAATTGGCCACTTATAAATGATGCAACTGGCCAGCCGGAGACATTGTCCACGATGCTGGCATCTGAATTTGACCAAGTGCGGCGCTTTGACTATGTAGTCAATGTCGCTCCCGACGAGCACGCAGTGTTATCCTTGGTAAACCCACGCAGCCGCCTGATTACGCCCTACCTGCCTCAGGAGTTGATTGCGCAGCCGAATTGCTATTCGGCTATCAGTGAAATCGCCAAAGCCTGGAACCTGGACCACCATTACCAAGGCCTCACGACATTTGACCTGTTGCTGGTTGGTGACCGCCATCCGGCAAATTGTGAGGCAGGTCTCTGGTTCATGCGTGACGTCTTCATTCCGCACTTGGTGCCGATGGGCTTCAGCTTAGCCATTGTTGGCAAGCTTTCCGACGCATTGCATGAGAGATTTGGTGCAATACCTGGCGTTTTCTACATGAGCGTCGTCAAAGACTTGAAGACTATACGCTCCCTCAGCCATGTTAGCGTCCTTCCAGACCAACGCGGCACAGGTATTTCCATCAAGACATTGGAATCCTTTGCCAGTGGCATGGCATTCGCAGCGACCAGCGTTGCCGTACGTGGGCTAGCTGACAGGTTACCCTTCAACCTGATCATCAACGATGATGCAGAAGGTTTCGCACAGCGCCTAAAGGAATTAGTGTGCAACAAAGAGGCCCGCCAGCAGTGCGCCGATATGGCTCGTCGCTGCTATGACACCGTTTCGGGTGAAGGAAAGTTCTTCATGTTCTGGATGGAGATTCTGAACGATTTGGGTGTCCGCGCCCAATCCGTCATTACAGTAACTCCGACAGAGAGACCTCCAACCAATTTTAATGAGTATGCTTTATCACCCAGTTATTAATTGTAAATACTTGGTGAATTTGGGAGTGTAGAGAAATGGACTCAGCTTTCGGCTTCAACTCAAAAATAATTGACGTTGTTATCTCCGTTGATGCTGCGGAGATGGTTAACATTCAGTCTCTTATTGCCATGACCGACTCCTTGATATGCAATTGGAGTTCTCAGGAAAAACTGTCTATCACAGTCGTCCATCGTGGAGGAATATCGGACACTGTTCGAGCGCTCTTCGTGGATGCGAAGCAGTTTGCATGTCGCTTCTTATCGTTTGAAGAAGATTTCGGCGTCACAGAAGAAGATGAGCGAATTAAAACCAAGTGGCGCCGCATTTTAGCCTTGATCTATCCGCCGCGCGCTACAGCCCCATTCTTCATGATGTTGGATGCTAGCGCATTCTGTTTACGGATGTGTGATCTCCATACCCTGTTGCCCGATGGGAGAGCGTTGACGCAGTGGGAGCGAATGGATCTCCACCCGTCGGCCACCCGCACTTCTTTTCAACTCCTGGGCGGTGGTCCACTCTTAGAATTTGGTTTGAGCGTTCATCCAGCGATTTATTCTCGCGAGTTGGCTGGTAATGTGATAAAGACCTTAGAAGAGCGGCACCAGCAGCCGGTGCTTTCGCTACTCCTCGCCCTATGTCGGCAAGATGTCGACTGGACGGATAACAGTCTTTATTCTCTAGTGAATTGGGCGAGACTGACAGAGTTCCATATGAGTATGCATGAGCAGCTTGAGCAGTCGATTGCTCTGCACTCTGATATCAACTTGTGGTCTGACGAATTGGATAACAACTGGTCACCAAAAATTTGGACGAAACTAGCGAAACACGGGGTTTTTCTTATCCTTCATCCTACATCTGAGAAGACGCTGGCAGAGGCATTAGATAGATCTTATTGTGCTCTTCACAGCTGGTCCCGATTAACTGGGTAGTTTGATAAATGTGGTTCGCCCTTACTGAAGGACGACAGTTGTGACGGGGTGGAAAAGGCGATCTTCAGCAGAGTTAAAGGCTAAGGTTGCGCTGAGGACAACTCGAGGTGAGTTGAAAATGGCGCAACTGGTGTCGAAGCACGGTGTTCGCCAGACGATGATCAACGCTTGGCGTAAGAAGGCGATTGAAGGGATGGTGGCGTCATTTTCTGGCAAGGACGCCGTTGCACCGCTGGTTTATGGTGCCCGAATTGTCCGGCTGCACGCAAAGATCGGCAAGTTGGTAGTGGAACGGGATTTTTTTGCGTAAGGCCTCTTGTCGATGAGTGCAGGTCGGAGGCAGGAAATGGTGGACCTATCCCATTCCAGCTTGTCGGTTGTCAGGCAATGCCCTTTGCTGTCGATCAGCCATTCGCATTATTACGGGTCAGTATGGGGTGAGGGCGCCGGGAACTTGGCGTTGATAGGAGTGATTGACGCCCAGTTCCTCGAGACGCCCTGGTACGACAGTCGGCAAACGACCTACTACGTCCGCTCAGGGTCGTCGTCAATCGCAAACAGGAGCCCGCTGATGGGCAGGATGGAGCTGGCCGCCCTCTATCAACGACTGAAGACCAACGTTCCCCATTCCGAACACAATATCTGGTTCTACCTGCTGCGGAACCTGACCATTGACTGGCCGTACTGTATATGATGTACCGACATCATCGACAGTGCCATACGACCGCGTTTTGTGTGTGCTATCTTCGTTATGGATTAGGCTTCATGCAAGGTGCTCGTCTGTAAACTGTCCAACATTATGGACATCGATTTCTCCCTGGAGGTACTGCAGAATGTCATGACCCTGCCCGGCAAACTGGAAATCTTCATCGCCTACCAAGGTAGCCAAATCACCAGCCAGAGGTTCACTGGTATCTTGACCAGTGCAGGTATCAAAGTTTCCATGGATGGAAAGGTCATTTAGATGGACAATGTGTTGATTGAGCGACTTTTCCGGCCACTGAGATATGACTGTGTTTTCAAGCCTGACAACGAGGTCGGGGTTGGACGTCAGGTGGATCATTACAATATCCAACGCCCGTATTCCGGGCTTGGGGTACAAATACCAGACTAAGCATACAGGCAACGGGCAGAAGGGATCTGTTTGGCTGCGTGAAATGATCAAGACCAAGTTTAACACAGAGCAAAGGCTGTCCGGTCACGGGGCTCTGCTTTTCCAAAGAAAATCTAAGGAATCTCGATGTTAACTAAAGCTATAAACCCAAAATTAGGTACTTTGATTCGTGCACGCGCACCTTTGCGTTTAGGATTAGCTGGCGGTGGCACCGATATTTCACCCTATTGCGATGTCCACTCTGGTGCCATCCTAAACATCACCATCTCCATGTTCACTTCCGCCACCCTGGAATTGACCCAAGATGGCAAGATCGTCTTCGAAGCGTTGGATCGTGACGAGATAACCTCCTACGATATGGCGCCGTATCTGGCTCCCGATGGCAAACTGGATTTGCACAAAGCAGTGTACAACCGCATCGTCGCCGACTATCTGGGCGGGCGACCGGTTTCCCTGAGACTGCGCACCAGTTCAGATGCCGTGGCCGGTTCAGGCCTGGGCTCGTCCTCGACTCTGGTGGTGACCATGGCCCAGGCCTTCGTGGAAGCCTTCGCCCTACCCCTAGGCGAATACGATGTGGCTCATATGTCGTACGTAATCGAACGCAAGGATCTGGGCCTGAAGGGCGGTAAACAGGATCAATATGCTGCGACCTTCGGAGGCTTCAACTTCATGGAGTTTTATGCTGAGGACCGAGTCATCGTTAACCCGCTGCGGGTCAAGGATTGGATCATCAGCGAACTGGAATCATCGCTGGTGCTGTACTTCACTGGCGTTTCCCGTGAATCCGCCAACATCATCGCCGAGCAGGTCAGCAACGTCGAAAACGGCAATCAGGCGTCCATCGACGCCATGCACGCCCTGCGGCAGGAGGCAGTAGCCATGAAGGAGTATCTGCTGCGCGGCGACATCCCCGCACTAGGCCGGGCCTTGCAGGCCGGCTGGGAGGCGAAGAAGCGTAGTGCCAACTCCATATCAAACCCAGCCATCGACGCCATCGACCAAGCTGCCCGCAAGGCGGGAGCCTTTGCCGGCAAGATGTCTGGTGCGGGTGGTGGTGGCTTCATGTTCTTCCTGGCACCGCCGGAGTGCCGCCAGAAGGTGATCAAAACGTTGGAGCAATTTGGTGGCACGGCTTCAGCTTGCTATTTCACTGCCGAAGGAGCTAAAGCGTGGAGGGTGTGATGATCGAGGCGATCCAAGGGGAACTGGGGGCAACCATCCAGGTGCTGCAGGCCATGCAAGCGGATCGGGATTTGTGCAAGCGGGTCGCCGACGTGGTGGAACTCAGCGTGACCACGCTGAAGGCCGGTAACAAAATCTTGTTCGCGGGCAACGGTGGCAGTGCCGCAGATGCTCAGCATTGGGCCGGTGAACTGGTCAGCCGTTTTAACTATGATCGACCGGGCTTGGCGGCCATCGCACTGACCACCGACACCTCCATCCTGACGGCTATCAGCAACGACTACGGCTACGATTACAGCTTCGCCCGTCAGATCGAGGCTCTAGGCCGGGAAGGGGACGTTTTATTTGCATTGTCAACCTCAGGCCGATCCAAGAACATCGTGCGTGCCTTGGCTGCCTGTAAGGAGCGGGGAGTGAAGACAGTCGGTTTCACCGGCTCTACAGGCAGCGACATGCAGGCACTGTGCGACCATTGCTTGTGCATCCCGTCCGCCCACACGCCCCGCATCCAAGAAGGGCACGAGGTGCTGGGTCACATGATCTGCGGCTTGATTGAACAGCGCATTTTCCCCAAGGGAGCGAAATCTTGATTTCCACGCAGAATTGGCCCGAGATGTCCGTAGAGAATGACCTGTCCGGCGTCAGAGTGTCAATCAGCATTGAAGTTTGGCTCTGACTCAATTTTGATGAAATTCGGGATTCCTCTGGAGTGCGTTTTCCATAGGGATCAGCATGATGCGCTCAGGCTTACCACACTCAATGTTCGACGTTGCCGGCATGGCCATCAAGGACATCACCGACGATGATGGAATGGTGCGGCTCACCATAAGCCCGGTCACGGCGATGAGCGCCTGTCCCGGATGCGGAACGTGGTCTGGTCGGATCCATAGCCGATATCATCGGCGGCTGGCGGACCTGCCGACAACCGGTCGGCGTGTTGAGCTTGTGCTGCGGGCCCGCCGGTTCTTCTGCGATGCCGTGCTCTGCGGGCGCCGCGTATTCACAGAGCGCTTCGATCCCAAGGTTTTGGCGCCTTGGGCCCGCCGGACGGCGCGGTTGGATCAGATTATCCACCATCTGGGTCTGGGTCTGGCGCTGGGAGGTCGTCCGGCTGCTGCACTGGCCCGTCGCTTGATGCTACCGGTGAGCAACGACACCTTGTTGCGGGTGGTTCGTCGTCGGGGCAGCCCGCGCATCGTGCCGCCTACGGTAATCGGCGTGGATGATTGGGCGTGGAGACGCAATCACCGCTATGGAACGCTGATCTGCGACCTGGAGCGGAGACGGACCATCGCCCTGCTGCCTGATCGTGAACCGGCAACGACGCAAGCCTGGCTGGAACAGCAGCCGCAGATCCGCATCGTGGCCCGCGACCGCGCAAGTGGCTACGCCCTGGCTGTCTCCAAGGCGTTGCCCGCTGCTACTCAGGTAGCCGACCGCTGGCACCTGATGGAGAACGCAAGTCGAGCCTTTCTCGACGCAGTCCGGAAATCCATGCGGCAGATACGCACCGCGGTCGGCGCCACCAGCATCGATCCGGCCCTTCTCACGGCGGCAGAGCGCTTGCAGTACGAAGGATATCTGCGGCGTGAGGATACCAACAATGTGGTCCAGCGCCTGGCCAATGAGGGCATCCCCATCAAGGAGATCGTTCGCCGGACCGGCCACAGCCGAGGGCTGGTGCGTAAAATCCTCCGGGGTCAGGGCGCCGACATCTTCCGGACAAGAGAAAGTTCCCTGGATCTGCATCTTCCCTGGCTCGACCAACAATGGCAGGCGGGGCATCGCAACGGTACCGACCTTTGGCGGCGGCTCAGGGAGGAGGGTTTCCAAGGCTCGCTACGCGTCGTCACGGAATGGGCGACCCGCCGGCGCCGGGCGGACCAGATGGGGGCAGAGGTCCTCAAACGGACCCCATCCGCCCGGATCATCGCCCGGCTCATGACCTTGGGACGCGATGCGCTGACAAAGGCTGAGACTGTCCTGGTTGCCGCCATTGAAAAGGGGGTCCCGACCCTTGTCGATGCCAGAACCATCATCGCCGATTTCCAGGGCATGATCCGGCGCCGATCGCTGGCTGACTTGGCCCCCTGGCTGGAACGGGCAAGCCCATCCATGGTGGCGTCTTTCGCCAATGGCATCGTCAAGGATCGGGCCGCTGTGGAGGAGGCTATCACTTCCTCATGGTCAAATGGCCAAACCGAAGGCCAGATAACCAAGCTCAAACTCGTCAAACGCCAGATGTATGGCCGCGGAAAACTCGACCTGCTCCAAGCCCGCGTCATTGGTGCAGGGTAGAAAGGCTCTTCACCAAAACTGCGTCAGAGCCACTTTTCCACGCCGGATAACAAGGGCCTAAACTTATCCAAAGAACTTTCTCCGGTCTCGTCAGCGACGAAGGATGCCTCACGCTGGTTTAAGCAGAGCCGCATAGCCGGCCCCCACCACATCCGGTGCATAGGTGCCCTCAGTCAGCAGCCGCCCCTGTTGACTAAGGCGCTCGCGCAGCCATTGGTCCTTGACCAACCGCTGCATCCACCAAGCAGCATGGGCTATGTCCGGCTCTGCCCATACCTGCCCTTCTCCGAAGGGATAGTCACCCACAGCCACCGGACACAAAGTGTGATCAACTAATGCCGCTGTGCCTGGCGTGGTGAAATCCAGGTTTCCCGAATAACCGGTAACTATAGCTGGCTTTCCCATCATCATCGCCTCGGCTATCCCCCGCCCAAACCCCTCGCTCCGGTGCAGAGACAAAAAGCAGTCGCAGACCCGGCAAAGGTCGAGCACGGCGTTCCGTGTCAGGGTCCCGTTGATGATGGTAATGCGGGGATCAGCCCCAGCTTCAGTCACAAGGGCCTGCCAGGCCGGGTTGTCGGGGGCAGGTCGCATCGCCTTGATCACCAGCCCCACCGGCTCGTCACCGAGCGGAAATGCATACCTGAACGCCTGAACGCATGCTTGTGGGTTCTTCCGTCGCATACCAGACAGAAAGTCGAAGGCGAAAATAAAAAGGAAGCGGTGCTCAGGCAGGCCGAAATCAAGCCGAGTCATTCCGGCGCTACCGCCTGTCGTCACCGCCATGGGCATATGACGCACTGGCTTTGGACTGCTTTTGGCATAAGCCTCGTAGGTATGGCGGCTCGAAGCCCAAACCTCGTCAACAAGATTGTAGGCATGACGCCACTCCTCGGGCCAGCTTGAAAGCTCCCACGGCCAATAGCCGATTGTGCGGCGCCCATCGAACAGTCGCGTTCCTTCGACTGCTGCTAGGCGTGCAGCCTCGATACCGGTCGTGCACAGAAGATTTATCCGATAGGGCAGGGTATCATTGATCAGTGACGCCACGCTGTCGTCAGCTTGGCATACGCCAGGACTAGGGTCGACATTATAGATACTGAACGGGATGCCCGCCATCTGCATGGCAAGTGCGGCCATACGGACATCTTCACCGATGCCGAACTGTCCACGCGCATGGCCAACAAGGTTCACGCCGAACGGCAGTTCGCCATGCCGACCCCGCACCGCCGATGTGCATATCCGAGCGGGTTCGGCCGGGCGTTCCGGAGCGACAGTCGTGTCCGGCACCAGATCACCCAGATCGGTCAAGCCCATCTCCGCGATCCCGTGCGCGAAAAACCAATTTACAAAGCCTGTCCGACCGGACCGGCTATCCAGCGGGAATGCCTGTTGAACATCATCCCGTCGGAGCCAGACCCACCACATCAGTCGGCTTATTGGGACATCACCAGTTGTCTGCCCATAGGGCTCGTTCAGCAGGCGCTTCTGCGCGTCAGTGAAATAGCGGGCGAGGCCAAGTTCAGCGGGGCCGTGGGTAAAGTACCAGCAAACGAAGCTCTGCTGCCCCTTTGCTGTGCGCAGATCGAAATATTCTTGCAGATCCCGTCTCATCGCCCGAACGAACACCATGAAGGCGGTCAAAGGTGGCTGCACGCCGGATATAGCCTCAGGGGCCAACTCCGACATCAGTGTCCGACAGGCTGCAAGCGCAATCTTCTCTAGCCACGCAGACTCACGCGCCCCACTGACCAATAACCACCAAGCGAAACCTTGCTGCCCGCTGGCGGTGCCTAGATCGAAATGTTGATGCAGATCCGACCGCGCATCCCAGGCCAGCTTCATCGCGCGGGTCAATACTGGCTGCACGCCAGGCAAGGCTTCCGCAGCCGGCTCCGACAGAAACTCCTGTGACATGACGACACCATCAGCCTCCGTCAGGCTGCGGTACTCCCGCGAGCCATTCAGAAGCAGCCACCGTTCGAAGCCGGGGCGATCTTCCGCATATAGTTCTCGAAGATCGAGCCTAGTGAGCCAAATGGTCCGTTTGATATCATCCAGACACAGCCCCTGCGGCACCGTCTGGGTTCCAGCGGCGTCAAAACCGCTCATGCAAGCCTTCCCTCAACTGGTGGACAATTTGCACCCGAAGTTGGGCGCACAGCACAACCGAGGACCAGCGAAGTTTTCCGAGTTGCCGAATTGTACTAGCTAGAGCTCCTGGTATCAAATTCGCCTCCTGAGCAGTTTGTTAGCCCGGATTATGCACCGGGGTCGTAATTTTGGTTGGCGAGTGTAGCACAAGGCATTGATTGGGTTAGGCTTCAGTCGCCGAACACAAATCTGCCCGATCCAAGGACGCTGCACCCGCCATGCAAGAGAATACGCAGTTGTTGCCCGGCCTGTCACTCGTTTCGGGCAAGTCCGTTGAGGCCTGCTTCGATGGGGGCAGCCTGTCGTCCGATGCCGGTGTGCTGGCACTGCGCGAGATCGATATGCGGCTGAATGTAGCGGCGTGGCTGGCGGCCCGCATCGCCGATACTGAACTGATGGTGTGGATGCCCCTTCACCTGGGGATTGTTGGTTTCCAGGTTATGGTTTCCGACGGGCGTCACACTGGAGGTCATGATGGAGGCGACGTATTTGCTGGCGATCGACCTGGGCAAGCGGCATTTCCAGGTCTGCGGGACGGGCGTTAACGGGGTGCTTATCGGTATCCGGCGTGGAAAACTTCAATGCCGATTGACATGCCGAAACAAGCTTACCAAACTGTCCGCTTACGGGTGACCAGCTCTGAAAGAAATATTTATTACCGAGAGAAATTATCCTATCATTAAGACCATCGCTTTCAGTTGGGAGAGAGAAAATGGTTCCTGTTGTGGAGAATAATGGTCTTGTAGGCAACGTGTCGCGTTCAGGTGGTGGCAGTCGAGTACTTATTCCCGTTAGCCTGGTTGGACAGCATCGTGCATTGGTCGCGCTTCAGGTCGAACCGAGTCAATTTCTTCCTGTAACATTTGCGAATGAGGCGGCTAGTTCCTGGCTGCAAATACTATAATGCTTCTGTGTAGCAACGAACCAGTGACCCAGGCTATCGTATTGGTCGGTGGTAAGGGTACACGGCTGGGAAAACTTGCCGAAAATATCCCTAAACCACTAATGCCGATTGACGGTGGCAGTGTTTTTCTAGACGAGTTACTGTTCAATATTGCTAGACACGGCTTTAAAGATATTATTTTGCTCGCTGGCCATATGCGTGAGCAAGTGATCGCCCGCTACCAAGGTGCACATATACAAGGTTCTGAAATTTCTGTACTATCTGAGGAAGTTCCTGCAGGAACTGCTGGCGCATTGACGCTCGCTGCGGCACGCTTGGCCCCGACTTTTCTGCTAGCGAACGGCGATACGTTGTTTGATATCAATCTGCGTCGCCTTGATCAAATTTTGGCTCATACGCCGAACTCCCTTGCCGTGTTGGCTCTACGCCGCATGCCGGATGCAGGCCGCTATGGCGAAGTTAAATTGCAAAACGGACGAATTACCTCATTTTGTGAAAAGAAGAGAGATGCAGGTTCTGGATTAATTAATGCGGGTATCGGACTGTTCAATCGGGATATTCTATCTTATATAAGTAGCTTGCCTTGTTCAATGGAGACGAGCGTCTATCCTCTTCTTGCTGCATCAGGTAAAATGATCGGTGAAGAATTTGATGGTTATTTCATTGACATGGGCTTGCCAGAAACTCTCGCCCAAGCACGTCAAGAACTCCCTCTCAGACGGAAACGACCAGCGTTGTTCCTGGATCGGGACGGCGTACTCAATCACGACAGAGGTTATACACATCGCATAGAGGATTTACGCTGGATTGATGGGGCGATCGAAACCATTCGTCGTGCAAATGAGATTGGTGCTCTGACGATTGTGGTCACTAACCAAGCCGGTGTAGCCAAAGGCCATTACGGCTTGGATGATGTTAAGCAGTTCCATGCGGCAATGCGTTCCCAATTAGCGTCGGCCGGCGCCCACCTTGACGCCATATATCTTTGTCCGGAACACCCAGAGGCGGCCCTAAAACAGTTCCAACATGAAAATCCCCCTAATCGTAAACCCAATCCGGGAATGATCCTTCAAGCTCTGACCGAATGGCCGATCGATATTGGTTGTAGTGCTCTTATAGGTGATCGTCAAAGCGACCTAGAGGCAGCGAGGCGTGCAGGAATTCCAGGATTCTTATTTGAAGGTGGTAATCTGCTAGACTTAGCTTCTCCTTTGCTTGCATGGATGGCAGAGTCCTCGAATAGAGGTGGCTACCTCAAATCGATCAGGTCCCGAGGTGGGGTTGCGACATAGCCCGTAAAATTCGTCAGGCTGTGTTGACTTTTGCGGCGTAGGACTGTTTGTGTTCGCGCATAAGCTGTTGACGTGCGCGGTTAGGGCCCGCTGTTTTGCAGGGGATCTTGGTGTTGGTCTGGCTGGTTTTGAGGACGGTTTCAGGCTGGGCACGCTGCCCGGCGTTCAGGTGACCAGCCGTTTCGTGGGGGTCAGGACCAGGGCCAGGACGGCATGCACCGGACAGGATGTCGGCAGGCTGACGACGATTTTGGTCTTCAGCTCGATGATGCGGGCGACGATTTTCAGCAGGCGCAGGGTATCGAACTGCGCCACCCGCCAGGACGAGCGCTTCGGCATCAGCGCGCGCAGGCTCCACATTAACCAATAGGCGGCGGTGTGCAGGAACAGCCGCATCTGGTTGGCGGTACGCCTACGGTGAGCGCCGCCTTGTAGGGTTTGGCGCATGTGCTGATGTTTGTGTGGCGCGTCATCGCGCGGACGCAAACGAGTAGCAAACGTCATGTCTTATCAGCGTGTGGAGTTTCTGACGGGGACGGAGCGTCGCCGGTTCTATAGCCGGGACGAGAAGGTCCGGCTTGTGGAAGAGGCTTTCCGTCCGGGCGTTATGGTTGCGGCGGCGGCACGGCGGCTGGGTGTGCATGAAAGCCTGCTGTACCGTTGGCGGCGGGAGCTTTCGGTTCTGGTGGAGGCGGGGGGAGAGGATACAACAGGCTTTCTGCCCGTGACTGTGGCGCTGGATGATGGCCCTGCACCGTCAGTTCCACCTGCGCCCATCAATGCGGAGGCAGTGGTTGATCAGAGCCCGCCGATATCGGCGGTGCCCGCGGTACTGGAGGTCACGCTGCCTGGCGGGACATTCGTGCGGATGCAGGGCGATGTTGATCCGGCATGGCGGTAAGCGTGCTGAAGGCCTTGGCGGTTCCGGGGCGGTGCTC